>SXXK01000147.1 GCA_005791255.1 Planctomyces sp. | reverse complement strand
TGACAGCGTCTCAAGTCAACCGTCGCTCGTTTCTTGCTCAGGTTGGGCAGGGCATGCTGGTCGCCGGGCTGGGACACAGCACCGCAGCGCACCTGGGTCTTACCAGCCTGCGGGCGGACGACGTCAGTCCGCAGCGGCTGCGATTTCCCGGCCACGATCGCCTCGTCGATCTGCTGCAGTCCACCCCCGTCGAGCGATTCCTGCCCGCTGTAGTCGCTGAACTGCGCAAAGGCACCACGCTGCAGACGCTTGTCACCGCGGCAGCCCTGGCCAACGCCCGGGCCTTCGGCGGTGAAGATTACGTGGGCTTCCACACGTTCATGGCCTTCATGCCGGCTCTCCGCATGGCACAGCAGTTGCCACCGGAACAGCAGGCACTGCCTGTCCTGAAAGTCCTCTATCGGCAGGCCGCGCGGCTCGAAGAATCCGGACACCATGATCACGATACACTTACCCCAGTGACAGCATCCGGCGGTTCAGCCGACAGTTCAGCCGACGACATACGCAATCTCGTGCACCAGCAGAATCGTACTGCCGCAGATCAATTGCTCAGTGACGTCTCGCGGCTGTCCCCCGAAACTGCGTGGAACAGCCTGCTGCCCACTGTCTGCGAAGCGCCGGAAGTTCACCGCATCGTTCTTGCGCATCGTGCCTGGGATATGCTGGGGCTCGTCGGCCCCCTGCACGCCGACACCATGCTCAGGCAGTCCCTGCACTACTGCATCCAGCTGGAACCAGGTCGCGCGAAAAGCAGTCACAATGTCAGTGACAGGCTGGCCGCCATCATCGCGGACAGTTTCGCGGCAATGCCGCCCAAAGCCGCTCGCGTTGCCGATGATCAGTGGATTGCCAGTTTCACAGAACTGCTGCTCGGCACTCCGCCGGAACAGGCAGCAGCGGCTGCCGCTGCCGCACTGCAGGAGGGATTCTCGCCCGCAGCCATCAGCGAAGCCGTCTCCTGTGCAGCCTGCCAGCTTGTGCTTCGGGATCCCGGTCGACCGCCGGAATGGGCCCAGCCCAACAAACCTCCCGGCAGCGTGCACGGTGATTCGATCGGAGTGCATGCCAGCGATACGGCTCATGCATGGAAACACATCGTGGCCGTCTCTGATGCTCGCAATGCCCACGCTGCCGTGATCCTGTCAGTCTGGTGCGTGGCTCGCGATGCCAGTATCCGACCGGCCTCCACCAGAAGTCCCCGACCGACGGCAGCAGCATTCGCGCAGATCACCGCCACTGATCCACAGGCACTGCTCTCCCTGCTCGATTCCGCCATTCGCGGTCAGCAGCAGGACCTGGCCTGTGCGGTCGCGGACCGCTGTCTGTCAGCCGGAATCACGTCTGACGACCTTTTCGGCCGGCTCCTGGCCTGTGCCTGCAGTGAAGACGGTGCACTGCATGCCGAAAAGTACTACTGGACAACTCGTGATGAATACCAGCAGCTGCGGCCGGCCTTTCGAAATCAGCAGCTGGTCGCGCTGGCTCGAGTCTCCGCAAGTCAGTACGGCAGTCCCGCACCAGGACTGCAGCAGGCCCGTGAACTGCTGCAGCAAGGATGACGCTGACAGCGCACCGTTGTCGGTGTCGCATACATCGTTCATCGCGACAACCCCTCCGGTAACGCCTGGAGACGTTCCACCTTCGTTACCTCGTGATGAAACCAGGGCTGAGCCGCCCCCTTCTTCCAGATGACCGTCTTCGCCTGATAACCGGCACCATCGTGCTGCCGCCAGTCACTGAAACGGTATATGTCGCCACGCCAGTCGAGACGCACCAGCCGATAAGTCTCAGCATCGAAATGCAGATCCATCGCCGGTTTCACCGTCCCGCTGGCACGCACGACCACCGTCGCCTGACCGCCCTCCAGCGATTTCGGCTGCAACTCAACAATGGTCCTGCCGTCCAGCAGCAGCCCCAGAGTCCACGCCCAGACATCGTACTTCGCCGGCTCACTCCCGCGGTCACGACCATCCACCCACCAGTACTCAGGAGCTTCGAGGACTGACACACGCCGACTCCATTTCTCCACCGCCGGCGGCACAGCCCCCGATGCATACCGCTCTTCCATTCGGAACAGCACCAGCAGCTTTTCACGACCTCCTGCTGCCTGCACGGCCCGGCCCACGACATCTGACACTGCTTCACCATCGCCACCCCGCGATACTGCCCCGGACAGCAGCCACAGAAGCAGGCAAAGCCCACGACCACTCGCCATTGCACACTCTCCGCTGTACATCCAACACAATTCTCGAAATCAAACCAACAGCAACAGTGCCGGCAAATCCTCGCCAGACCCTGCAACGTGTCGCCGGGCTCCCGCCGCCCCGGAGCTTTGCAGATTCGCCGCTGCGGCATAAACTGTCAACCGTCCCCGCACTTCCACAGTCATCAGCTCCGCGAGACAGACGGCAACACCTCGCTGAATTGTTTCCGCAGAACATACCCCCTCAACCCGGCAGGCGAGAAACAGAGCCTGGAATGTTGCCAGGCCCTCCCCTCGTGTGCTCAACGGACCACGTACCACGAACCACGGACCACGGACCACGTACCACCAAAATGCAACACCGCCACCAACAGCTGTCATGGCATCGCCGTTTTGTCTGGTCCCAG
>SXXK01000146.1 GCA_005791255.1 Planctomyces sp. | reverse complement strand
GCGCCTGCGCTGCTTGCCGGGGTACACATCTTATTATCAACTCTGGCTACCCTCGAGCAGATCCCGTTATCGCGGCTAAAGCAGATGGCAGACCTCCTGCCTTCTTTTGACTTCGGGTGATGTGTAGATACCAATGCCTTTCAGGGGCGAGGGGTGCTATGCGCGATTTCCACTGCAGCTTAAAAACACGACATCCTCCCCTCGCCCCCGGAACGGGGGAGAGGGGTCGGGGGTGAGGGGGCCATGGCATCCATGCCAGAGAAAGGAGATCAGAGAAAGTAGAAAGGAGAAAATCACCCACGACCCCCTGCGGTTCATCCGTGAAAATCCGTGTTCATCCGTGGCTCAAAAACCATCCCTCATCCGCGCTCGTCCGTGGCTCAGCACAACCAGCTTCCAGGGGGTGAGGGGGCAATGGCCTCCCTGCCATAGAGAGCAGAACCGAGAAAGTTGAAAGCAGAAAATGACCCCAGCGCTCAGCAGTGCCATGCATCACACTGTGCCGCGATGCTGCCATGAAAAACGCCCACGAAGTTCAGATGCCACCTCGAGCTGCCGCAATCACTGGGCCTTTGGCTCTTCCGCCTTCGGAGCAGTCTCTTCCGTCTTTGCCTCAGACTTGTCTGCTGCTGCCGGAGCCGCGGTTGTGCTGCCGCCCATAGCCGCATTCAATGCCTCCAGCTGGCTGGGATAGTCCGGCACTGTCGAAGCTGCATATGACTTCGTCATCCACCGTACCAGCAAATCCAGATCGGTGTCGGAAAGCTGCTGCGGAGCATATGCCGGCATCCGGTTCTTCGCACCGTAGTGCCGGGCCGCGCCGGGATTTCGAATGAAATCCTTCAGCCACGCTGCAGATCCGTACTTCGCCATGATCGGATAACCGCTGGCGCTGGAATCATCCGGAGCAGTCGGGAAGTCCTGACCGATCGTCTCGTGACAGGATGCACACGATGTCCCGCTCAGTGCCCCGGCCCAGCTGCCTTCTGTTGCCAGTCCCCTGCCCTTCTGCACCAGTGCCGCATCGTACTGCGTCTGAGCATGTCCGGCTTCCGCCGCCAGAAACTCCACCAGTGCCGTCACATTGTCCGCATTCTCCGCGGACTTCAGCGACTCTGTATTGTCCGCAGTCCAGTTCGCCATTTCTGAACCATCCGGATCCACGAAATCGACGGACTCGCCCGCTGCCGTCTTCTGCCGGGCTTCCGCATACCAGCCGGCGTTCTTCAGCCAGCGGAAGTGGTTGGAGTAATCCAGTACAATCGCCCGCATCCATTCACGACTGCCGAAGTTGCCGAGGTCGGCGGCTGTCGGCGGAGTCATCGGGGGGGCGCCCGACTGTCCCGGCTGCAGCGCATCCGTGATCAGCGAACCGCGACCGTCATGACCATTCCAGCGGTGACAGCTGGCACAGTGCTGTGCGAACAGGCGAGGGCCCTGCGTAAACGGATCCTGCCGCAGCAGCGTCACTGCACCTTCCACAGGAATCTTGTCCGGACCTTTTGCCAGCTCAATCGCCCGACCGGCATCCCGGTGAGCCTCGGCCAGAGCAGCCTGGTGACCACGATCATTCGCATCCTCGTAAAACGCCAGCACTGTCAGGGCCAGCACGCCGAGCGCCAGCAGCCACATAAAGCCCTTGTTGACCAGATGCCCAAAACGCCCCAGCAGACGCTCGGTCAGCGGCATCACAGCAATGATGCCCATAATCACACCGGGAACAATGATCGCACCAAAGGTCAGACCCAGAGCCTCCACAGCATGGAACCGCAGGAAACGGAACAGAAACAAAAAGTACCACTCAGGACGCGCTGCGTCGAACTTCACCGCAGGGTCAGCAGGAGCACTCAGTTCGGCGGGCCGCAGCACGGCCAGGATCAGCACCGTCGCCAGCACTGCCAGGCAGGCAACCGCATCCTTCAGCACCTGATCCGGCCAGAAGGTGGTATCCGGAGCGTGCTTTGGATCATGCACGGTCAATCCATGCCGACGAAAGACATAGATGTGCAGAGCCAGAAAGCCCACCAGCATCGCCGGCAGAATACCTGCATGCATCGCAAAGAAACGAGTCAGCGTCAGGTGACCATAGTCACGCCCGCCCTGCGCCAGAATCTGCACCTCGGCACCCACCACCGGAGTCGCACTCATGATATTGGTGGTCACCTGCGTTGCGTAGTAACCCTTCTGGTCCCACGGCAGCAGGTAGCCCGTCAGCGACAACCCCAGCACAATCATCATCAGCACTATGCCCAGCCAGAAATTGATTTCCCGCGGAGCCTTATAGGCGCCGTCAATCACGACCTGCATCAGGTGAATCGCCATCAGCACCACCATGGCCTGCGCTGAATAATGATGCAGCCCGCGAATCACATACCCCAGAAACATCTCGTGCTGGATGTAATACACGCTCTCCCAGGCCGTGCGAGTACTGGGGCTGTAGGCCGACCACAGCATGAAGCCCGTGATCACCTGCACCGCAAAGGTGAAGACCAGCGTACTGCCCCAGACGTAACGCCAGCGAGCTCCGCCAGGAACTCGCTCATACAACGCCTCGTGCACAAGCGACTTCACGCCAACACGATTGTCCAGCCAGCTCAGAAGTGCATTCATCACATCAGACCCCGAGATTCAGTAACGCTGTCACCGCAGCGGGAATTGGCAAGCCAGAATTGACACCCGGACGACCTGCGTCGTCAGACCGGAATCTTCTCAGCCGTGGCACGGCGGAAGTTCTGGAATTTCACCCAGATCTCGCTGCCCGCAGCATCCTCCCGACCCTCTGTTCGCATCGAAACCTCCAGCGCGTCCATGTCGCGCGGAGGAACCTCGTTCGACTTGCGGCCATCCAGGCCGAAGGCACTGGTGTGACACGGACAGAAAAAGTCGTTCTCAGCCCGACGATAATTCACCGAACAGCCAAGGTGCGGACAGACCGAGCTGAATGCCAGAATCGGACCATCGCCGACCTTCCGCAGCCAGATGCTTCCCACTGGAACATTCCGAAATCGATTCCAGGCATCTTCAATGTCATCGTAGACCGTGATGGACACGGGAGTCCCGTCGGCGGGGATCGCTTCACGGTTCACGTCCAGACGCAGAAAGCCCTGCTCGTCCTTGCGAGCTCCCGCGCCGCCCGCTCCGCCCGCCGCCTGCTTCTTTCGCAGAATCGGATCCAGAAAAAACAAACCGCCCAGAGTTGCCGGTATCGCCAGCAGGGCCGTACTGATCAATGCCGTCAGTCCCTGGATCAGCAGGCCGCGACGTGGCGTATCGCCCGGGCCACAGGCAGTGCCTCCCTGACAGCAGGATGCATGGCCTTCAACCGCTGCTTCAGCAGTATTGTGTGTTTCAGTCATGAGGCAGGATCCGAACGTGAGAGCATTCAGAAGGAGTGAGGCGGACAGATTGTCCGACCGGCGAGTCAATCCTCATATTTGAAGCGGTCAGCCCGACAAACACAAATGAAGAATTCAATCCGGATGGGGGGATCCCATATTGAGAATTCCACGGTGAACTTTTCAACAGCTGCCGGACTCCGGGCAGGCAGACAGATATTTCACCCCGTTTGCTCCTGCGAATGGGCCCAGTTCCCGTTTTCCGGGTTAAGGCACGAGCGGGACTTCGGTCTGAGAGCTGAACGATTTCCGTCCGGAATTCTCATCTGTGTCGGTTTCTCCGGATTCGGCGTGAACGATTTGAGTCCGGCGGAACGCGAATTACACTGTTGACTGCTCGTGGAATCGTGATTTCACAGGTAATACCATGAACAGGCTCCCGGATACTCCCGATTTCGGCAGGACTCGCAAGTTGCGCATCGGTGCTGTCAGCTACCTGAACTCGCGCCCACTGGTGCAGACTCTGGCCAGCCACGCTCCGACCGCGTCCCTGACGCTGGATTATCCCAGTCGCCTCGCTGATCAGCTGGCGTCCGGACAACTGGATGTGGCCCTGATTCCCTCGGTGGAGTATTTTCGGCGACCGGGGTATGAGGTGATTTCTGACGCCTGCGTGGCGGCTCGCGGTGAAGTGCTCAGCGTCAAACTGTTTTGTCGTGTGCACCCGGGGCAGATTCGCCGGCTGGCACTGGATGAAGGTTCGCGGACAAGTGCGGCTCTGACCAAAGTGATCCTGGCGGAACATTACGGCGTGTTTCCCGAGACTGAGCCACTGAACATGCAGTGCACCACGTCTGACACTCAGGCTGACGCCGTGCTGCTGATTGGCGACCGCGCCATGCACAGGCCGCCGGGGGAGTTTGCCGAAATCATCGACCTCGGCCAGTTCTGGAACAACTGGACGGGGCTGCCGTTTGTGTTTGCGATGTGGGTGGCGCGGCAGGATGTCGACACCGATGGCATTGACGAAGCCCTGGCGGCTGCCCGTGACGAAGGGCTCAGGATGGCCGCAGAGATCGCGCGAGCCGAGGCCCCGCGACTGGGGCTGGACCAGCAGACCGCCTTTCGCTATCTGACCCGAAATCTGCACTATCATCTGACCTCTGCCGAGAAAAACGGACTGCGACTGTTCTGCAGCCTGGCCGCTCGGCATCACCTGGTGAATCCTGATGTCGAACTCATCTTCCGAGATCTCGTACCTGCTTGACAAAGCCGCCGGCGGTGGCCGTCTGACTCCGGCTGAAGGCCTGCAGCTGCTGCAGTCCGCCGACCTGACGGCGCTGGGTGCTGCTGCGAACCGCGTCACGGAGCGACTGCATCCGGAACCGTTCCGGACGTACAACATCGATCGCAACATCAATTACACCAATGCGTGTACTGCGGTGTGTGATTTCTGTGCCTTCTATCGGCCGCCCGGCCATCCGGACGTCTATGTGCTGCCGATGGACGTGCTGCTGAAGAAGATTGAAGAAACGGTGGCTCTGGGAGGCGATCAGATCCTGCTGCAGGGCGGACTGCACCCGAAACTGCCGCTCGAGTGGTATGAGGACATGCTCAGCACGCTGCGACGCCATTACCCGCAGGTCAATATTCACGGCTTTAGTCCGCCCGAGATTCATCATTTCACAAAGATCAGCAGGCTGCCGCTGAAGACCGTGCTGGAACGTCTCCAGGCGGCTGGTCTTGGCAGTCTGCCGGGGGGCGGCGGTGAAATTCTGGTGGATCGAGTCCGCAAATCGATCACTCGCGGCAAAGTTCTGACCGACGACTGGCTGAACGTGATGCGGGTATGGCATGAGCTGGGCGGCAAATCTTCGGCCACCATGATGTTCGGTCACGTGGAGACGTTGCAGGAGCGGATTGAGCATCTGGAGCGTCTGCGGCAGCTGCAGGACGAAACCGGCGGATTTACGGCCTTCATCTGCTGGACCTTTCAGCCTGAACATACGGACATGGCGCATATTCCCCCGGCGGGTGCGTTTGAGTATTTGAAGACTCAGGCGGTCAGTCGTCTGTATCTGGACAATTTCCCGAACATTCAGTCTTCCTGGGTGACTCAGGGGGAGAAGGTTGGTCAGCTGGCACTTTTGTTTGGCGCCAACGACATGGGCAGCCTGATGATTGAGGAAAATGTGGTTTCGCAGGCTGGTACGGTGCATCATCTGACGGTGGAGACGATCCGTCGCTGCATTGAGAATGTGGGCTTTATTCCGCGACAGCGGAATGTCTTCTACCAGTACATCGACTCGCCGGTGACAGTCTGATTTTGCTGGTCGGCGGGATTTTTCCGGCAGAAACTGCAGGGTGTCCCGGCATTCCTGGATTTCAGGATTCCCGCGATCCACCGCTTTTGCCGACCCTTTTGGCATCTGCTGCATTGATTCTGCCCCTCCAAATCATTAGACTGCTCGACTTTCCATTCCGGAAATCCGATAACCCATGATCTTTCGGGGTCCGCGGGGTTTTGTGATATCGCCGGTCTGGAAGACAGCTGAAATCAGGTTTTTTGCCGTTTACGATCAGTTCACAGCTCGCACCTTTAGCGGGCAAGGATGAAAAGTTCCATGCTGGCACTTGGCAAAACATGGATGGCGAAGAAGGAAGAAGTCGCAGGTCGCGAATGGTTCGTGGTCGACGGCGACAATCAGGTGGTGGGTCGTCTGGCAACTCAGATTGCCACAGTGCTGATGGGTAAGCACAAGCCTGGCTACACAGCTCACGTTGACACGGGTGATTACGTGATCGTGGTCAACTGCGAGCGTGTGCGGTTCAGCGGCAACCCGATGCAGCATGCTGAAATTCCCTATCTGACCACCAAGATGGCTGCCAAGGAATATGATCGATTCACCGGATACCCAGGTGGTCGCCGTGTTCGTACTGCCGTTCAGGCTTTGCAGCATCGTCCGGAAATTCTGATTCAGGAAGCTGTTCGACGCATGCTTCCCAAGAATAAGCTCGGCCGGCACATGCTGAAGAAGCTGCGTGTCTTTACCGGCCCCAATCATGACCATCAGTCTCAGCAGCCGAAGCCGTTCCCGGAATATCTGATGCCTCGCTGATGTCACCAGCAGGCTGTGCCTGCGACGGATAGTGGCCCTGGTTTTTACTTACTGGTTGTAACTACCGGTTGCCACTTAGTGGATTCAGGCGATCGGTGAACATCCGACCTGCCTTCTCGGAAATCTTGCTCACAGTCCAAGGATTTTTCAATGAGTTCGGGTGACCTGACTGCTCCTGAAGTCCCATCATCGACGCTTCCCGAACTGACGATGTCGGGCGGTGCAGTGGCTGAACCAACCTTCCAGCCAACCATTCGTGGCAAAATCGACCGATTCGGTGTTGCCATGGGCACTGGCCGTCGCAAGACCTCCGTCGCTCGCGTGCGAGTGAAGGAAGGCACTGGTCAGTTCGTGGTGAATGGTCGTCCGCTGGAAGACTTCCTGCGTGTCGAGCGTGACCGCGAAAGCGTGATGATTCCGCTGAAGGTGGTTGGCAAGGTCGGTCTCGTGGACATTTCCGTCCGCGTGCAGGGTGGCGGAATCACCGGTCAGACCGGTGCCATCGTCCTCGGCCTCGCTCGTGCCCTGCAGGGTATGAATCCGAACTGGCACCATGACCTCGCCTCTTCAGGCCTGCTGACCCGCGACGACCGCATGGTTGAACGCAAGAAGTATGGCTTCAAGAAAGCCCGCCGCAGCTTCCAGTTCTCAAAACGCTGAAGAAGCTCCGACGATCACCACTCCACGTGGTATCACTCAGTTGATTTTCCCGAATCCCTGCTGGAAGCGTCCCGCAGGGATTTTTTTTCAAGCCGACGCCGCTGCGTCTCAGCTTGATCAAATCAGGAGGCGATGATCCATGCGGGACGCCTGGCAAAACCTCATTCTTCCCGACCTCATGCAGATGATTCAGGAAGATGACGTTGGGGGTATGGCGGCGTTCTGTGGAGTCGTGCATCCCGCGTCCGTCGCCGAACTCCTCGAAGAGCTCGAAGATCAGCAGGTCTGGCGGATTCTGGATCAGGCTGACGACCAGCTGCGGGTTGAGATCTTTGAGTTTCTTTCGCTGAAGCGGCAGACCGAGCTTGCAGAATCGCTGGACGAAAAGCGGCTCTCGCATTTGCTCGAGTGGATGTCCGCGGACGACCGGGTGGACCTGCTTTCGCGCATCCCGGAAGGTCGTCGCGAAGATGCTCTGCGTTTGATCGCTCAGGCCGAGCGCAACGAGATTCGCCGCATGCTGTCCTACGACGAAGACAGCGCCGGCGCGGTCATGACCTCAGACTACGCATCACTGCCAGCCTCAATCACCGTGCTCGACGCTCTGGCCCGCCTCAGGCAGCAGGCCCCGGACAGCGAAAGCATCTATTACGTCTATATTCTGGGCGAGGATCGCCATCTGGAAGGCGTCATCTCGCTGCGACAGCTGATTCTGGCCCGCCCTGAAACTCGACTGTCCGAGATCATGAAGCGTGATCCGATTCGAGTACGGGTGACTGAGCCGCGTGTTGTCGCGGCTGAACTGCTGGGGCGTTACAACTTCATCGCCGTCCCCATTGTCGATGATTCCGATCGACTGGTCGGCATTGTGACGCACGATGATGCGCTGGATGTGGTGCAGGAGGAAGCCACGGAGGATGCCTATCTGCAAAGTGCCATGGCACCGCTCGAAGATACCTATCAGGAATCTCCACTCTTCGAGATTTTATGGAAGCGCGGAGTCTGGCTGCTGTTTCTGTCCTTTGTGGCTCTGATGAATGCGCATGTCATCGATCATTACCGCGGCACCGCGGACTCCCCCGAGGCCACTCAGACGGCAACGGGACTGTCGTCGTTGATTCTGCTGTTCCTGCCGCTGGTGATGGCCAGCGGGGGCAATGCCGGCTCGCAGTCAGCGACGCTGTTCATTCGCATGTTTGCGCTGCGTCCATCAGTGGGTCGAAGCAGTTCGAATCTGGTGAATGATCTGCCGCTTGTAGCGCGGGAACTGCTCATCGGCCTGTGTCTGGGATCGGCGCTGGCCTTTCTGGACTTCACCGTAGCCTGGCTGTGGTTCGGTCGCAGCATGTACGAATCTTCGGTGATCGCTGCCACGGTGGTGATGGTGGTGACTCTCGGCACGTCGGCCGGTTCACTGCTGCCGCTGCTGTTTCGCCGCCTTGGCATGGACCCGGCGATTATGTCCAACCCCCTGATCGCCGCCATGATCGACGTACTCGGCGTGATCCTGTTTTACGAGATTGGCCTGCTGGTACTGACGTGACTCTGCCCGAAAAATTTCGGGCCTGCAGTTGGATTTCCGCAGCCGGTCTGGTGAGATGCAGAGCATCTGACCACGATGAATCCTGTGTCTCAGTTGTTTTTCGAGGGGGGGGGCCGGCTATGCAGTGGCAAGTGTGCAACATTCCGCACTGGGTCTGCGGCAGCGTGATGGTGGCGACACTTCTGATGGCAGCTCAGTGGCCTGTGGCGTGTCAGGCTGAGGATCCATTGGTGCTGGTGTCTTCGTTCGCCAGTGGTGCGGATGGCGGCATCACGGCTTTCCGTCTGCAGAAGTCTGCCGGTCAGCTGACTCAGGTGCACCGCACGTCCCCGGTGCCTCAGCCATTTTTCTTCGATGTCTCCCCGGACCGCCGCCAGTTGTTCAGCATTCATGCGGAGACCTTCGGTGGTCCTGCCACGGAAGAGCTGGCCGCGTGGAAGCTGGATGCAGCGACCGGAAAGTTGACGCCCGTCAATCGCCGTACGACTCGCGGTTCAGCCTCCTGTTTTGTCGAGGTGGATCGCAGTGGTCGCATGGTGCTGTGTGCCAATTATGCTTCGGGCAGCGTGACCGCCTGGCGCATTCAGCCGGACGGAACGCTCTCGGAGCCTTCGGCATTTGTTCAGCATCGCGGCAGCAGTGTCAATCCCGCTCGCCAGAAGGAACCGCACGCACACTGTTTTGTCATCAGCCCGGACAATCGCTTTGCCTATGCTGCGGATCTGGGCACGGATCAGGTGCTGTGTTACCGGCTGAATCCCGAGACCGGTGAGCTGCAGTCGTCTGCTCAGCCGTTTGTTCGCACCATGCCGGGGGCCGGGCCGCGGCACCTGACATTTGATCCCGCCGGACGGCACATGTATGTGATCAACGAACTGTTGAATTCTGTGACGATGTTTGACTTTCAGCCGGAGACCGGTTTTCTGACTGAGCAGCAGACGATTTCGACACTGCCCGCCGATTTTCAGGGGGAAAGTTACTGTGCCGACCTGAAGATCACTCCCAATGGCCGCTTCCTCTACGGGACCAATCGCGGACATGACAGTCTGGCGATGTACAGCATTGCTGCAGACGGGCGACTGACCCTGATTGGAATCGAGCCTTCCGGAGGCAAAGGGCCGCAGAATCTGGCAGTCACTCGCGACGGCCAGCTGCTGCTCTGCGGCAATATGCCCGGCAACCGACTGATGGTCTTTCGGATTGATCAGGAGACTGGCCGCCTGAGTGCTCAGGGGGCAGGCGTGGAAATCCCTGGTCCTTCATGCATCCGCATTCTGGACTGACCCCTGCCGGGAATCCGGGCATCATACCGCGCGATTGAAGATCCGGGATGTTTGGTTACAGTCTGAAGTCTCAACCGGCTGCTGACTGACTGCTGTGCCTTTGGAGACTGAAACATGAGCGTAATCCAGTTCTTCCCCGGCTTTGTGCTGCTGGGGTGTCTGCTGCTGCCCGTCACGCTGCAGGCGGACGATTTTCAGTACCAGTTCGAAGCCATTTCGGTGCCAAAGGCGACTGCGGACGAACCTGTTCGAACGCAGTTGTCGATCGAAGCTGCGGCAAAGTATCTTGAGCATGGTTCGGCGGCGTGGAATGGCCAGCGGAAGTGTGTCAGCTGCCATACCAACGGCACCTACATGACGATCCGCCCGCAGCTCTCCCGCACGCTGGGGCCCCCGGATGCAGCAAACCGAGCCTTCTTTATTGAGCAGTTGCAGAAGCTGCAGGCAGAACCCCCGGAACGTCTCAAACAATCAACTCGGCCGGCTCAGGTGATCTACATCGCTGCGGGACTGGCGGAGTGGGATGCGGCTGTGGGGGGATCATTGTCACCGGAAACGGAAACCGCACTTGAGCTGATGTTTCGGATTCAGACGGACGAAGGCACCTGGGGGACTCTGGACTGCTGGCCACCATTCGAGTCGGATGCGTACCACGAAGCCACTGTTGCAGCGATGGCTGCGGCAGCCGCTCCCGGATGGATTGCCAAAGTGCAGGCCACTCCGGATGCTTCGCCAGCCGCAGGCCTCGAAAAACTGCGGAAGTATCTCCGCACTCAGCCACCTCTGCACGACTACAGCCGGGTGCTGCTGCTGTGGGCTGCGGCGCGGATGCCTGACCTGCTGACGCAGGATCAGCGGCAGGAGCTGCTGCAGGTTTTATTGAAGCATCAGAAGGCCGATGGCAGCTGGTCAATTCGTGCGTTTGCAGCCTCGGAAGCCTGGGGTGGTGGCAACCGCGCGGCCAAACTGAAGGCCGAACCGGAATTCAGTGATCCTCCGGGAGACGGGCACATGACCGGGCTGGCGATTGTGGTGCTGCGGGAAAATGGCACTCCGGCCAGTGACGCTCAGATTCAAAAGGGACTTGCCTGGCTGAAAGTCAATCAGCGGGAAAGTGGGCGCTGGTGGACTCGCTCCCTGAATACCGATTCCTGGCACTTTATCACCTACAGCGGAACGGCCTATCCGCTGCTGGCACTGCAGATGTGTGACGAGCTGCCGGTGGCCGGAGTCCGCCCATGAGCCGGTTCTGTGGACGCTCAGCCTCGCTGCTGCTGGTTCTGCTGCTGACTGCTGTGTTGCCTGTGTCCGCCGCAGTGGCGGATGAAAAACCGCTGAATGTGGTGGTGATGGTTGCGGATGATCTGGGGCAGCGGGATTTGGGCTGTTACGGCAGCACATTCTATGAGACTCCGGCGCTCGACCAGCTCGCCGCTGGTGGCGTACGCTTTACTCGAGCGTATTCAGCCTGCCCGGTCTGTTCGCCCACGCGAGCAGCATTGACAACGGGGCGTTATCCGCAGCGCAGCGGCATCACTGACTACATTGGTGCCGCACAGCCTGAGGCGTGGAAACGCAACACGCGACATCTGCCGGCTGCTTACAGTCTGCAACTGGCACTGCAGGAAATCACGGTTGCTGAAATCCTCAGGGAACGTGGTTACGCGACGTTCTTTGGTGGCAAGTGGCATCTTGGCGGAGACGGCTTTCTGCCGGAACAGCAGGGGTTCGATGTAAACCTGGGAGGCCTTGCTCAGGGAGGTCCGTATGGCGGTAAAAAGTACTTTTCGCCGTATGGCAATCCGAAGCTGCCGGATGGCCCGGCGGGTGAGCATTTGCCGGACCGGCTGGCCGGCGAGGCCGTGCGATTTATGGAGACTCATCGTGATCGTCCATTTCTGATCTGGCTGCCGTTTTATGACGTACACACGCCACTGATGGCTCGCGATGATCTGCGGAAGAAGTATGAACAGAAGCGGGCCGCACTGAGTCAGCGGGACGTGTTTGCAGACGAGCCTCCGCGCAAAGTGCGGATGACTCAGGACCATGCCGTGTATGGTGGAATGGTGGAGGCGATGGACCAGGCGGTCGGGAAGATTCTGCAGGCGCTGGATCGGTTGCAGCTGTCCGAAAGCACGCTGGTGATCTTTACCAGTGACAATGGCGGATTGTCGACCAGTGAAGGCTCACCGACATCCAATCAGCCGCTGCGGGCTGGCAAGGGGTGGCTGTACGAGGGTGGAATTCGCACTCCGAGCCTGATGCGTCTGCCGGGCCGAATCCCGGCGGGGGTCACCTGTGAAACGCCGGTGATGAGTATTGATTATCTGCCGACCATTGTGGACTTCTGCGCTGCGGATGCGGAGGGCAGGTTCAGGTTTGATGGTCAGTCGCTCAGGGCTCAGGTGCAGCAGCCGGAACGCACAGACCTCAGTCGCGCCTTGTTCTGGCAGTATCCGCATTACGGCAACCAGGGCGGTGCTCCGGGGGCTGCGGTGCTGCAGGACGGCTGGAAGCTGATTGAGTGGTTTGATGACGAGCGTTTGGAGCTGTTTCGAGTGTATGAAGACACGGGGGAACAGCAGAACGTGGCGGCCGCGAATCCGGAGGTGGTCGGCAGGCTGCGGGCGAGCCTGCTGGACTGGCAGGTTCTGGTTGGAGCGAAGCGATCGACGATCAACCCGTCCTGGAATCCTCAGCGGCAGGAAGGGCGTTAGAGTCGGGTTCTTCTCAGTAAAGTCGGTGCAACGCCCGCAAAATGCCCCGGTTCGCTGCGAACCTGTTCGCCGTATCTGCTGTCTGGCCAATATGTTCCGTATTTCCGGGCTTCTCAGAACAGGCAACTGGCAATCAAATCCGGAACCTGCTTGCCATTCCTGAAAAACCGGGTACACTCTTCCGTCCCGACATCCGGGCACTCGTAGCTCAATTGGATAGAGCATCGGTCTACGGAACCGAAGGTTAATGGTTCGAGCCCATTCGAGTGCAACTTGAACAGCCGCATGGACTTACCAGTAGGTCCCTGCGGCTGTTTTTTTGCGCCCACCGGGGGAGGCCTGGCGGTACTCACGGTTCCTTGAAGGCATCCAAATTCGATGCTGGTTGGTGGCCCGCTGAGTCATCGGCTCCGGGCTTCAGAGATTTGCAGGGTTGGCAGTCCAGCAGCTGGGCACTTGCGCCAGACGCCGCTCGGAGAGTCGGCCATTGAGGATGGCGTCCTTCAATGGGAGCAGTGAATCGGTGGCAACCTGCCGATCCATGAAAGAGAACGGCAGTTGACCGGCAAGGCGTTCCGCAAGCGATCTGCGGTCTCGGGACGACGCAGTGAGCGCCTGCTGAGAAATGCCCCATCGCTTCATTCCTGCTCGAACAACGGAAACATAGTCATTCGTCGGGGCGATGAATCGACTCTCATTGCGCGGCGTCACCCGATACGTGATCGCCCGAATTGCAGCACCTTTCGGCTTGAGTACTCCGCCTCCGCGGCTCGCGGAGCGATACGTGAAAGCCGGCTCAAAGTCCGGGAGGCAGGCAGGCGAGTGAAATTCGAGAAGATCTGGTGAATACCCATTGCGTTCCAGCCAGGCATTCAGGTCTGGCAGGTTGAGGTTCGAGCCGTAGGTAAAGTAGACGTTCTGCGACATATTCCAGTCTCCTGCAGGAGTGATCCGCAATGGCAGCACGAATGGCTCTCTGCGTGCGGGACTTGACCTGCCGAAACCTCGAATCGCTGTCCTGACCATCTGTCCCGACAGTATGGCGTTTCAGATCTGCCAACAGCAGCGGGGGCTGGGCGATTGACAACAGTACAAGCTTTGCAAATTCGGTGTTGACGTTTTCGGCGTCTGAGGCGACACCCTTGCTGACCAGCCTCCACGTCGCGAATCGCAAGGCCTGCAAGATCCTTGTACGGTAACGCCAGCATGTAACTGGCGAACTCGAGAAGATTGAATACGGTCGATTGCAGAAGAGCTGGGACAGGTGACCTCGATTCAGGATTCAATTGCGAATGGCGGATTGCCTGAATTGCGTTCTGAAAACAGTCCAAACGTTTCTGTTGCCAGTGAGCCGCGAGTGAGCCGGCGTGATGCATTTCAAGACGGGTCAGGATGCAAACAAGGCATCAATTCGCTCGAGTTCGTCACGGTCGGGCAGCGTTGCACGACATTTCAGGTGGGCAAGGCGATACGCCGTCAGGTGAGTCCATGAATGTTGAGCGAAACCGACCGGGCCCGACGGATCGGTCATCCTCATACTGCTTCCAGGGGTTACTCGCAGATCCTGGTGGCGGGGCGTTGAATTGACTCGCCTTTCGAAAACCGGAGAATCCTGCCAGGAAACTCGTGATGAGCATGGCGACGTTGAAATCACATCTCAGGTTGTTGCTGGGATTTGGCAGCACCGGTGACTCCTCTTCTCGAGTATCATGCTGGCGGTGAAATTTGTCCAGAGTGCAGATCAGAATCCAGGCCGAATGGCCATGGGCGCTGGAAGACACGGCGGGATCTCGAGACGATCCGGTTCACAACCATTCTGATAGGCTCGTGCTCCGCCGGTGAACCGTTTGAAGTGTGCCGCTGTTTCGGTGGAGCCTCTTCGTCCGACATCAGTATGGCCAACAAACGCAGTTAAACCGGCCCCAATTTCGGGGCCGATTTCCCGGCCGTTGTCAGTGCGGAAGATGCGGACCAGAGCGCCGCTGCAGCGTACTCTCGAGTCTGTTTCATTCCGCCAGATGGCAGCTTTCACTTTACCGAGACGAATTTCGTGAATGGGTCGATTTGCCATACGGCACCTCGCTTTCAAATGAACGGGGTTCAAAGAAATAACCATTCACGCACCACCAGCCTCTCGGTCAGCACAGCCGTCACCGCGACTGGCCCTTTGGCCATCGGACAACGCTGCAATCACCGAGCCGACTGGCGTGGTTT
>SXXK01000145.1 GCA_005791255.1 Planctomyces sp. | reverse complement strand
TTTGGTGATTGCGCTGACATTGCCTCTGGCGGTGCTGATGGCGTGGATCGGGATGCGGGTGTTTGGTGTGGATGCCAATATTATGTCCCTGGCGGGTATTGCGATTGCGGTGGGGACGATGGTGGACATGGCGATCATAATTCTGGAGAACATTTACGAGGGTTTGTCGACGTGGGAACAGCAGGGATGTCCGGGGGGTAATCGACGTCGTCTGGAGGTCATTCGCGAGTCGGCCGAAGAGGTGGCTCCGGCGGTGATGACGGCTGTGGGCACGACGATCATCAGTTTTCTGCCGGTGTTTTTTTTGACGGGGCGTGATTACCGATTGTTTGCTCCGCTGGCCTGGACGAAGACCTTTGCGTTGGTTGCCAGTCTGGTGGTGGCCATGGCGGTGGTTCCGATGCTGTGTCGTGTGCTGCTGCGAAGTTCGCGGCTGTCTCTGCGTGCGAGTGTGCTGCTGAGTGTGCTGGCGTGTGCTGCGGGAGCCTGCGGGGCACTGACTGGCGGGATGGATGTGGTCCGTGGCGGGCTGGGGTGCAGTCGGCCGGTGTTTGTGGTGGGTTGTGGACTGCTGAGTGGTGTGGTGGTGCTGTTGTTGTCGCGGGAGCGGATTCGACCGATTGAGCAGAATCCGGTCAGTCGTCTGCTGCGCTGGATTTATGGGGGTCGACTGCGATTTGCGCTGCGTTACAAGTTGCTGGTGCTGTCGATTCCTGGGCTGGTGATTGTGCTGGGTGCGGGTGCGTGGTTTGGACTGGCTCGGGTGCTGAGTCCGGTGGAGCAGCTGGCTGGCATGCTGGGTGCGGATCTGCGGAGTCTGCCGGGTTATCAGCGGGCGTGTGAGGTGCTGCCGGGTCTGGAGTCGGACGACTGGATAGCGCTGGATGAGGGTTCGTGGTTTTACATGCCCAGTCTGTACCCGGCGGCCAGTTTCAGTCAGGCGATGGAGGTTTTGCAGACTCAGGATTCGCTGATTCGGGAGATTCCGGAGGTGGAGAGTGTGCTGGGGAAGATTGGTCGAGCGCAGTCTGCACTGGATCCGGCTCCGGCATCGATGATTGAGACGTATGTGATGCTGAAGCCTCGTGAGCAGTGGCGTCCTGGAATGACAGAGCGCGGCATCTGGGACGCGGTGAATACTGCTGCGACTCTGCCCGGAGTGACTCCGGCATCCCCGCTGCAGCCGATTGAGGGTCGGGTGGTGATGCTGCAGGCTGGTATCAAGGCAGCGATGGCGGTGCGGATTTACGGCGACAGTCTGGAGGGTTTGTCGGCTGCGGCAGTGTCGGTGGCGGACCGTCTGAAGCGGCATGCTCTGGTGAATGCTCAGGCTGTGGCTCCGGACATTGTGCTGGGCAAGCCTTATCTGGAGTTTGATGTGGACCGGGCCGAAGCAGCGCGGTACGGGATGACGACGAAGATGGTGAATGAGATTGTGTCTGCTGGTCTGGGCGGGGTGGATGCGGCGACGACGGTTGAGGGTCGTGAGCGATATCCGGTGCAGGTGCGTTTCAGTCGTGATGTGCGTGAAAGTGTCAGTGAGCTGCCGTTGGTTCCGATCGTGACTGAGACGGGCGAGGTGGTGCCGCTGCAGCGACTGGCGAGTGTGCGAACGACCTGGGGTCCGGGGATGATCAGCAGTGAGGATTCGCGGCTGGTGGCGCATGTGATGTTTTCACCGTCCGGCCGAGCGGGTGATCTGGAAACGGTGGAGTCGGTGATGAGTGATCTGTCGGGAGCGCGGCGGACTGGAGAGCTGAAATTTCCCGAGGGCAATTTTGAACTTCAGCCGGTGGGATCATTTCAGAGTCAGCTGGAGGCAAATCAGCGACTGATGTGGATTATTCCGCTGGTGGCTTTGATCAATTTTCTGCTGATTTATCTGGAGTTTCGTGATCTGCCGGTGACTCTGGCGGTGTTTACGGGGTTGCCGGTTTCATTTGCGGGCGGGATGCTGATGGCGGGTCTGGCGGGGGTGCAGTTGAATACGGCGGTGTGGATCGGGTTTATAGCGACGCTGGGACTGGCGGAGGACGACGGAGTGGTGATGGCGACGTTTATCCGGCAGTCGCTGGGGCGGCGCAGGATCAGCACGGTTCAGCAGTTGCGGGCGACGGTTCTGGAGGCTGGTATGAAACGAATTCGTCCGTGCATGATGACGACTGCGACGACTCTGATTGCCCTGATTCCGGTGCTGACGGCGACCGGGCGAGGTGCAGAGGTAGCTCGGGCCATGGCCTGGCCGGTGCTGGGTGGCATGCTGGTGGAGCCCTTTGCTTCGTTTGTGGTGCCGGTGATGTATTGTGCGTTTTTGGAGCTTCGATTGCGTCTGGGGCTGGGGGTCGTGGAGTCTGAGGGTTGTGAATCTGTGCGGATTATTCCGGAGCTTCCGTGTGGTTCGGTGGGGTGAGAAGAGCGGTGGCATTTGGTGGCAAGTGACATTGCTTTTCCGGATAGGTCGCGGGGTCTGGTGGCTGTCGTCGATCGATAGATGGGGATGAATTTCTGCGCCGGAGTGACCACGGATGGTCAGGAAAACTGCGTTGATTCTGCTGATTGTGCTGCTGCCCGGGTGTCGGGCTGCGCGTTCGGCCGCGGATCCGCAGACGGCGGATCTGCGCTCCGGGGCTGGAGTGGATACTGAGCAGACGCTGCGTCTGCGCCCGGCTGGTGTGTCTCGCGATGTGTCGGCAGTGCGGTCGGATTTTTCGGGTCCTGTGTCGCTGGAGGCGGTGGTGCAGGAGTGTCTGCGTCGGCACGGTGGTGTGCAGGCGGCGCGGAAGCGAGTGGAGGCTGCAGCTCGGCGAGTGACTGTCGCGGGCAGTCTGCAGGATCCGATGGTGGAGGTGGACAACTGGCCGACGGCGGCGCGGTCCCCGCAGTATGCATCCGGTCGCATGACAAACGAGGTGATGGTTTCGCAGCAGGTCCCGTGGTTTGGAAAGCGGACGAGTCAGGCGAGTGCTGCGCAGGCGGAGGTGCAGGCAGCGCGGGCCGAGTTATCGGCGCTGGAACTGCGTGTGGCCGAGGAGGCTCGGCGGGCATGGTATGAGCTGTACTACACGCAGCTGATGCAGGGTGTGGTGCAGGAGGACCGGCGGGTGCTGGAGAATCTGCTGACAGTTGCAGAGGCTCGCTACGAGACTGGTCGAGCGGGGCAGCAGGAAGTACTGCGGTTGCAGGCGGAGCAATCGAGTGTGGATGCGGAGCTGCTGCGGCTGCTGCAGTCTGAGGAGTCTGCGCGAGCAGAGCTGGCGGGTCTGCTGCAGGTGTCTCCGGAGACGGAGCTGTCAGCGGGAGAGAGTGCGGAGGCGGGTGATCCGCTGGAGCTTCAGGATCTGTATGAGCGAGCGGTGCGGCAGCGACCGGAGCTGCAGGTGATGCTGGCGGAGATTCATCGGGAGCAGCATCTGGCGGACCGTGCACGGCTGGACTATTACCCGGACGTGACGATGCGGATGGGCTGGGGGCGGATGACGACCGAGGGTTCGATGGCTCATGGTGCGGATGGAGTGGACAACGTGAGCGTGGGTTTTGGTGTGAATGTTCCGGTGAATCGGGGGCGTCTGCGGGCATCGGTGCATGCGGCCGAGGCTGGTGCGGCAGCGGCGGCGCGGGATTATGAGCGGCTGAAGAACGAGACTCAGCGGGACGTCAGGCAGTTATTTTCGCTGGCGGTGAGTCAGCGTGACTCATCTGAGTTACTGCGGGATTCGGTGATTCCGAAGACGGAGCAGGCGCTGCGGGCCGCGTTGCGAGGATATCAGGTGGGTGCGACGGATTTTTCGGATGTGATTGCGACGTGGCGGGAGCTGCTGAAGTTTCATGTGGCGCAGCTGCAGATGGAGCTGCAGTACCGACAGACTCTGGCGTCACTGGAGCGAGTGGTGGGTGGAGGTGGTGTGGTGGAGGCGGCACGTCCGTCTGCGGCAGGGGCTGAAGGAGGGGGCGAGGGTGAAGTTATCGAGGAGGGAGCGGAGTCGGGACCGACAGAGGTGCGTGGTGTTTCGATGCTGAGACAACTGAAGCAGAACTATCGACGTGCGGAATGACCGGATGACCGGCGGAGTGAGGGTGTGATGCTGAGTGAGAATAATCTGGTGACGGTGCTGGGTGTGGGTGGTATTGAGCGGCTGGTGGCGGCATTTTATCGGCAGATTCCGGGGGACGATCTGCTGGGGCCGATGTATCCGGCGGAGGATCTGGCGGGAGCGGAGGAGCGGCTGCGTTTGTTTTTGGTGTTTCGTTTTGGGGGACCGCAGGACTATTTGCAGCGACGTGGTCATCCGGCGCTGCGAATGCGGCATGCTCCTTTTGCTGTGACTCAGGCCGCCCGTGATCGCTGGATGCAGTTGATGGAAAATGCGATCGTGGAGTGTGAGTTCTCCGAAGAGGTGCAGGGTGTGCTGCGGGGGTTTCTGGGGAATGTTGCCACGTTTCTGATCAATCGTCAGTGAGAAGTGTGGGTTGGTGTTTTGTGGTCTATTCTGGCTGGATTGTGGGTGTCGCTGCGGGTTAGGATGTCGGCCGGGCTGGCGGCGCATGGGGCTGGTCCATGCAGTCACTGCGTGTTGAGGGGGGCTCGACGATGGTTTCTCTGGTGTCAGAGCGGCGTGCAGCAGTGTGGGTGCCGGTGTTGGTGTTTCGGCTGCTTATCGGTGTGTGTCCTGCGGTGATGGGGTCCGGGTGTGTGTGGGCTGAGGATCTGCGTGGCTGGCGGCCGCTGTTGTCGTCGCAGTCGGTGTTGCAGCAGGAAGCGGAGCGGGTGGTTCTGCAGGGCTCTGAGTGGACATGGCTGGTGTCGCCGGAGCGGCGAACGGACGTATCGTTTGAGGCGACGGTGCAGGTGGATTCTGCGGCGACGCAGTTTGATTTTTTCGGTTCGGGGTGGTCTGCGTGGCCGGACCCGCAGTTTGGAGACCGGGGGTTTGAGGCGGGGGTGCTGCTGCGCGGAGCGGCGGATGCTTCCAGTGGTTATCGAGTGCAGTTGTCGACGAAGTATCAGGAGTGTGCATTGGTGCGGTATCCGGACGGCGGATATGTGCGTTCGGTACCGTGTGCTGTACCGCTGCAGCGTCCGTTGCGATTGTCGGTGGTGGTCTCGGGAAGGGTGTTGCGGGTGTTGGTGGATGGCGTGGAGGTGCTGACCTGGTCGGATGGAGCAGCGGAGGGGTTATCCGGTGGTGTGCTGGGTGTGGGTGCATCCAGTGGTGCGCGGGTGACATTTTCGGATTTTCGAGTGGGTGCAGCGGAGCGATTGTCGGAGCCGGAGCGTGGACCGCATGTGCTGCGGTTGTCAAGTCGTCGCTGGCTGGGTGGCCGGCAGTTTGTGTTTGACGACAATGAGCCGATTTTGCAGTTGCATTATGCTGGTGACCCGTCGATGTTTGCGAAGCTGCGGCCTGGTCTGAAGCCGCTGCTGACTTTTGATTCGCACTGGGGACTGGAGAATCAGGGGGCGTATCGTGAGGCGCTGGCGGAGTGGACTGAGCCGCGGGTGAGCGGTGGCGGTGAATCGTTGCAGGCGGAGTGGTCAGCGAAGCACGTGCAGGGGCGTTTTACGACGGGCAGTCGTCTGAAGGTGGGTTTTGATTTGCAGCGGCAGGTGTATACGTATGAGATTGAGAGTGAACTGCGAATGCAGCCTGGTGAGCCTTTTGCTTTTCGTTATGGATTTGACTTCGAGCATCATACTCCGCTGGACCCGTTTCGCTGGCGTTATCTGCTGATTCGGGGTCGTGACGGCGAGCTGACGTATCGACCGCTGTCGCCGTTTGATCCGGGGCCTTTGGCGGACATAGAGAGTGTGTATGGGGTGCGTGTCTGGCATGGCCGCACCGGTGCGGCCGAGCTGGTGGCTCCTGCGGTGGAATATCTGCTGCAGCCGGAGTGGCTGGAGGTATTGGATGAGCAGGGGCAACGTCAGCGTCGTCAGCTGAGTACGGCGGTGTGTGCGGCATTTTATGACACGGGTGTGTCATTTGCTCCGACTGTCGGTCGAGCGGGTGATCGTGTGCAGGTGCGTTATCGTTACACGGGTTATCCGGCTGCCGAAACGGAGCGAATGTTTGGTGTTGCGAAGGTGCAGAGCAATCCGCGGATTGATCCGGGGCATCATTTTGTGTTTGCGGGTGAGCAGTGGCCGGTGATTCGGTTTGGTTCGAAGGTGGCGATGGATCAGCCGTGGTGGGGTGGTCGTCCGTTTTTGTCGGGTCACAATGCGCGACCGAGTTACGATGTTGTGGACGAGGGTGGTGGTCAGTTGCGGCTGGGGCCGGTTTCCTGGGGTGTGGCTCCGGTGGGTCCGGCGAATCCTGCAGCGGGTCGCTGGCTGGTCACTGTTCGGGTGAAGTCGGTGAATGCGGTGGGTCCTGGCGGTCGTGTGGAGTTTTACTGTTTGAAGAAGCCGGATGCTGCGGGGAACGGTTATGTGCTGATGGATGGCGGTAATGTGATCAGTCGCCATGCGGGGTGGTTTGGTGCGGGCAGTGCGGACTGGCGTGAGCTGCAGCTGGTGGTGGATGTGGCGGAGGGTACGGGAGGTCTGGCGCTGGGTTTGGGCAATGCGGGTACGGGCGAGGTGTTTGTTTCGGAGGTACGTTTTGAGGCGGTGGAGTCGGGTGTGGCGGTGGAATCGACGATGCTGCTGAAGGCTCCGGAGTTGCCGACGGTGGCGGATGCGATCTGGGATTTGCGTCTGGAGGAGCAGTCGGGTTTGTATGCATTCAATGGTGGAGCTGGGGAGTATCGTGTGCTGGAGCTGGCAAACGTGGACTGGGTGCGTGAGGGCGGGCGACGTTCGCTGCGGTTTTCTGAGAATCCGCGAGAGCGTGCGGACTATCCGCCGCTGGGATTGCTGGACACGTGGCTGCGACATCCTCAGCAGCGAGTGAACTATGAGCCGCATCGTCATGGAGCATTTGGATTGGGTGGATATCATGGTGGTGGTCGGCCACTGCGAGCATTGACACTGGCGACGTGGATTCGACCGGCGGGAGAGATGGGAGCGGGTCCGCATCCGGGGCGTGGAGATCTGATTGGGTTTGGTGCGCGGCGATTTATTCTGGGGCTGGAAGGTCAGACTGCGCCGTATCGACTGGGTGCGTGGCTGAATGTGAATGACCGGGTATCGAGTGACTCGACGGTGGAGGCGGGTCGCTGGTCACACGTGGCGATGACGTGTGAGCCTGTGGGTGGGAAGTGGCGAGTGCGGTTGTATCAGGATGGTCGGCGTGTTGGAGAGGGTGTGACGGAGAAGCTGCAGGTGAGTGAGACGGTTCCGGATTCGCTGGTTCTGGGGAGTGAGTATTTCTATCTGCACTGTCATTATTATCGGGGTTTGATGGGTGCAGTGCAGGTGGTGGAGCGTTGTCTGTCGGAGGCGGAGTTGCGGGAGCTGGCATTGCGGGACTGAGTTGGGGGGCAGTCGCTGGCGTGAGCGACTGTCCGCATTGACATGTGAGGTCATGTTCACTCGTTGAAGTCATTTGTTTATCAGGTACGCATGCTCAGTAAGCAGGTATTGAAGTGCGGACGGAAGTCCTGTCTGAGCTGGCAGTATTTGTTCGCATGGGTTTCAGGGTTTTCTGTGCAGAATGAGTGCGAGGGAGTCCGGGACACCGGCTTCGGCGAGCAGCGTGGCTGCGACTGTGAGCGTCCAGCAGGAGCGGGCCGTGGTGGAGCAGAGCAGCACGGGACCTGGGGGCAGGCTGATGTTTCGATTCAGTCGGATGGCCTGTTCGAGGTGATTGACGTGCGGGGTGCTGGGGAGGTTTTCGGGGCACGGCGATCCGGACCAGGTGAAGCAGTCGAGCAGCGGCAGTTTGCCGATTCCGGCGATGTGCTGGGCGAGCAGTCGATTGCCCTGCATTTGTGCGGCTGGTGCTGGTGCGGGGATCACGACAGCGGGGCGTTGCTGCCAGTGTTTTTTCCAGCGTGCGAGCAGTTGAACGGCTCCTTCAAGCAGTTCGGGTGGAATGGTGGTGTGGTTGCTGTTTTCGAGTTGAGCGAGTTCGGCGGACCAGCCGGGGTCATCAGCGAAGGCGACGGCGCGGGCGGACGGGCTGGCGGTGATGGTACCTTTGCGGCTGCAGCCTTTGGGCCACAGTTTGCGGGGTTCGATGAGGACATCCTGTTGTCTGAGGAAGCTGCGTGCCTGTTGAATTCGGGCGGGTTCGGGATGCAGTCCGGGTGCTGGCAGGTGGCCAGTACAGACGGAGCAGCGGCCGCAGGGTGCGGGCTGTGGATCGCTGAGTGCCTGCTGGAGATATGCCATGAGGCAGCCGCGACCGTTGGCATAGTTGCGCATGAGTGTGGCTTCGTTGCGTCGAGCAGCAACGAGGGCCTCCCATTTGCGGGTGTCGTGAATCCACGGTTTGCCTGTGGCGGCCCATTTGCTGCCGTCCTTGCGAACGGCGTCATCGACAGCGAGAATTTTCAGGAGGGCTTCCAGTCGTCCGCGGCGGATGGCTGTGAGGCCTTCCAGATCGACGATGCTGAGAGGTTGTCCGGCCAGTGCCTGGAGGGTGCGATCGGCGGCGGCCTGATCGGGAATATTGGCGGTTGCGAAGTATTCCCAGATGGCTTCATCGCTGCTGGCGGGCAGCAGGATGGCTTCAGCGTGATCCAGTGCGCGACCGGCTCGACCAATCTGCTGATAGTATGCCACGGGAGTGCCTGGTGACCCGAGGTGGAGGCAGAAGCCGAGGTCGGGTTTGTCGTAGCCCATGCCGAGTGCGGAGGTGGCGACGACGGCTTTCAGTTCATTGTTACGCAGTTGCTGCTCGATCAGCAGTCTGTCGGCGGTGTCCATCTGTCCGGTGTAAGCCGGGACATTGAAGCCGGACTGCTGCAGGAAGGCAGCGAGTCGTTCGGCTTCAGCGACAGTGAGGGCGTAGATGATGCCGGAACCTGGCAGAGTGCTGAGGGCATCGGCTGTCCATGCATAGCGTTCGGCGGCGGACAGTCCGGGGATGACGGACAGTCGGAGTGATGTGCGAGCGAGTGTGCCGCGGAAGACGGCGGTATTGGACCCCAGTTGCTGTCGAACATCTTCCGTGACACGTTCGTTGGCGGTGGCTGTCGTGGCGAGCACAGCGGCGTTGGGAGCGGCGAGCAGAGAGCGTGCGAGTCGCTGGTAGTCGGGGCGAAAGTCGAAACCCCAGTCGCTGATGCAGTGGGCTTCGTCGATAACGATGAGTGAAGTGCGTGCGAGGAGTTGGGGCAGTCTGGCGGCGAAGGAGGGGTTACCCAAACGTTCGGGGGAGACGAGGAGTACATCGAGCTGATTATGTTCGAGTGCGTGGAAGATGGGGTCCCAGTCATCGATGTTGGTGCTGTTGATGCTGGCGGCTGTGAGTCCGGCTTTTTCGGCGGCGGCCACCTGGTCGCGCATCAGTGCGAGCAGTGGTGAGATGACGAGCGTGGTGCCGCGTCCGTCGTGTCGGAGTGCGGTGGTGGCAGCCCAGTAGACGGCGCTTTTGCCCCAGCCTGTGGCCTGCACCACGAGGACTCGGGCAACGGGCTTCAGGATTGCGGAGACGGCATCGAGCTGATCGCTGCGGGGTATGGCGTGTGGTCCGGCGAGTTTGTGCAGGACGGCGGTGAGGTGTGTTTCAGCGGGAGATGAGGTCATGGTTGGGGGCCACGGATTTTTTGCCACGGATCAGGGGTGTCTTTGAGCCACAGATGAACACGGATATTCACGGATAATCGCAGTGTTGGTTTGTGTTGTCTACTTTGTGTGATCCAGTTGATGTTGGGCTCACGCGAAGCCGCGAAGGGAGAATGCAATGT
>SXXK01000144.1 GCA_005791255.1 Planctomyces sp. | reverse complement strand
GAAGGCTGGTGGGGGTGGGATGTTCGGTGGTCCCCCGCCGGAGCAGAAGGCGGACAACGGTGAACTGACTGGTCTGATGACGCTGTTGAATGTGAAGTGGGACAACGGTCAGATCACTTATGACCAGAGCAATCCGCATACTCAGTTTGGCACGCTGCCTCCGGAGTATGTCTTTTTGTCGAAGTCCGGGCGGGATGCGGAACCGTTCTCACGTTCCAGTGCCGCCACCAGGGCTCTGCAGGACCTCGTTCTGCTGTATCCCGGTGCGATCAGCGACCGAGCCGGCCGGAAGGAGCAGACGTTTGAGCCGTTGCTGAGAACCAGCCGCAGTTCCGGTCTGCTGGAGTGGGATGATTACACTTCGGCTTCCTTCAGTCCGTTTTCGATGGCTCCGTCGCGTGAGATCAAGCAGAACATTCGTCGCAACAATGACGGCGGTGGTCACGTGATTGCGGCACACATTCGGAATGAGTCAAAGGAAAGCCCGCTCAATGTGATCTTCTGTGCGGATCTGGACATGATCACGGACTGGTTCTTCATGGAACGGAACCGGGGCATGCTGGACGTACAGTTTGACAACGTGACGTTTGTACTGAATGCGGTGGATTCGCTGGCAGGCGACGAGACTTTCATCGACCTGCGGTCTCGTCGTGAATCCCTGAGGACTCTGAAGTTTGTCGAAGACAAGACGGGCACGCTTCGTGAGAAGCTGAACGTGGAAGAGAAGGAAGCTCAGGCGGCCATGGACAAGGCGCTGGAGACTGCCGAGAAGGAGTTGCGTGACGAGATCAGCCGAATTGAAAAGGACGAGACTTTGGACGACCGCAGTCGCGAAGTGCAGGTCAGTCAGAAGGAGCAGCAGCTGAATCGGCAACTTGAAGTTCGCAAGGAGCAGCTGGAACGGGACGTGAATTCGCGTGTTCGCCGTTCTGCAGTCGAGATGAAGCGGGAAGTGCGGCGAGTGGAGAATACGGTGCGGATTGTGGCCTGCATTGTGCCGGCAATTCTGCCCATCTGCTTTGGCATGCTGTTTCTGGGGATGCGAAATCTGGCAGAGCAGCAGTCAATCAATCCGAATCGAAGGAAGAGCTGAGGCTGAGACATGAATTCTACAAAACGAACACTGATGTTTCTGGGCACAGCGGGCGGATCGCTGCTGCTGGCGGTTCTGGTCAACCTTGCCAGTGCTCCTAAGTCTGTGGACGGGTTTTCAGAAGTCGGTCAGGAATTTTTTCCGGACTTTCTGGATCCGCTGAAGGCCACGGAACTGAGCGTGGCGAAGTTCGACACGGAGCAGAAGGAGAAGCAGTCGTTTTCCGTGAAGAAGAATGATCAGGGATTTTGGGTGATCCCATCCCATCATGACTATCCGGCTGAGGCTGCTGAGCGACTGGCTCGCACTGCGGCTTCGATGATTGGAATTCGCAAGGTTGCTGTGCAGAGTCGCAGCAAGGAGGACTGGGGACGTTATGGTGTGCAGGATCCGGAAGCGGAGGCTGCCACGGGTGCCGACGGCAAGGATCCGCGTGGCACGCGACTGTCTCTGAAGGACGGCAGCGGCAACGGGCTGGTGGATCTGATCGTGGGGCGCGCCGTGGAAGGTCGTGATTCGCACTACTATGTGCGTCAGCCTGACAAGAACACGGTATTTATCGCGAAGATGACGGTGGACCTGTCGACAAAGTTTGCTGACTGGATCGAACCGGATCTGCTGAAGGTGAATCAGCCCGACATTACTCGAATTCTGGTCAACCGCTATTCGGTGGATGAGCAGCAGGGAACAATCAACCAGGGTGAAGTGCTGGACTTTGTCAAGGACAGGACGGCCGGCAAGTGGGGCCTGGATGGATTGAATACCGAGGCTGAGCAGGTGAAGGAAGCCACGGTCACTGATCTGGTGAGGAACCTCGATCAACTGAAGATTGTGGGAGTTCGTCCGAAGCCGCAGGGTTTGAATGCAGACCTGACGGTTTCGGACGAGGTGTCTCAGAATCCTCTGCTGCGTCAGGTGCTGCAGGCTGACATGCAGCGGCAGGGGTATTTTGTGGCTCGCGGGCCGCAGAATTCAGTCCAGCTGGTTTCGAATGAGGGAGAACTGATTGCGGGGACCAGCAACGGTGTGCGGTACACGCTGTATTTTGGTGAGATTGCGCGTGGGACAGCGAAGGATATTGAAGTGGGGCTGAAGTCTGACGCGGCTGCCGCTGAAAATCCTGAGGCGGCGAAGGAAGGTGCAGATGGGAAGGCTGCTGAGAGTGAGCCGGCGGCGGCCGATGGTCCGGAGAAGGGGCCTCGACGTTATCTGCTGGTGAAGGTGGACTATGACGAGGGGCTGCTGGGGCCGAAGCCGGAAGAGCCGGTTGCTCCGGAGAAGCCGGCGATTTTGAACGATGGGGCTGCTCCGGCGGCGCCTGCTGAAGGTGCACCGGCGGAGAAGCCGGCGGAAGCGGCACCGGCTGCTCCCGCGCCGGGCGAACCAGCACCAGCACCTGCACCCGCACCTGCAGAGGCTCCGGCGGAAAAGCCAGCGGAGGAGAAGGCTGCAGATCCCGGTTCCTGCGATGAGCCTCAGGCGGCTCCGGCGGATGCCGCTGCAGCTTCGGCCGACGCTGCCCCTGCGGCACCTCAGGATCCGGCTCCGGCAGCCCCGGCTGTTCCGGCTCAGGACTCCCCTGCCCCGGCAGCCGCTGCTGCTGCTCAGCCCGCTGCTGCTGCTCAGCCCGCCGACGAACCGAAGCCTGCAGCCGATCCGAAGGCTGAGGCTCAAAAGGCATTTGATCAGGCGATGGCCGAATATGAGGCAGCGAAGGCTGGTCATGCGGCTGCGGTCAAGGCCTGGGATGACCGTGCGAAGGAAGGACGTAAGCGTGTTAAGGAACTGTCAGAGCGTTTCGCTGGCTGGTACTATGTGATCACGGCGGAGAGTTTCGAGAAGTTCCAGATCACTCGTGAATCTGCGGTGGAGCCGAAGACTGCGGCTCCGGCACCGGGTGCTGCTCCGGGCCCGGGTGGCCGGGGAGTACCTGGTCTGGACGGCAATCCGTTGCTGCCGCCGGGGGCGGGGAACTGAGAATTATGGGATCCTGAGCTTTGTCAGCGGGGCCTCGGGCGATTTCGTCCGAGGCCTGCTGCTTTGCCGTGTGTGAGCTGGAAGTCCCTGATCGGCGGCTGATGTTGAAGTTGTATTGGCGGGCGATTCTGTGGACGGTGTCTTTGCTGACGCCGCAGGCACGCGCGATGGCCCGAATGGACCACAATGTCTGACCGGCCGCCTGATTTTCAGTGAGGTGCTGTACGACGCATTCGCAGCAGGCGTTGCGGATTGTCGGTTTTCTGCCGGCTTTGGAGTGACGGGCGACCAGTGACTGCAGTCTGTGCTGAAGGAACCGCTGTCTCCAGATGCCGGTAGTGCGGCGGGAGCACCCCAGCTTTCGGGCGGTCTCGAGGTTGGAAAGACCGGCGGCCAGTTCGAGGATGATGAGGGCTCGCAGTCGCATTCTGGGAGGAGATTGGGGGGCTGCAAGGACGTTGTGCAGTGTCTGCCGTTCTTCAGGTGCCAGCTGGATTGGTGCGGCAAATCGCATAATTGACATCCGGTAGAGCGGGTGGCAGGCCTGCTGGTGGATCATGCTGTTTGGGATTTTGGTGGTGCATGGGCACAGGACTACAGGCGTAGCCGAGGGCTGGTTGTGCGACAGGAAATCCTGTTTTTATGGCTTTTTCGGAAACAAATTGCTGAATGGCCCGAAACGGTCTGCTGTGCAGGCTTTACATGAACCGGGCGTCGGGCGACACTCGGGCACAGCGTCTGAGTGCCGTTACCTCGGCTGGCCTGGCCGGCAGTTTTTTACGGGGCCTGACAAATGTTCCTGCGGGAAATTCGTCTTTTCAGATTCCTGTTGTGTGTGTCGCTGCTGGCCGTTTCTGCTCTGGCTGCGGCCTGTCAGGTGCCGGTGTTTCGTTATGCCCTGGAACGCTGGTCTGCTGATCAGTACCGGTATGTGGTGTTGTGCGACGCCGAACTGACTGAGCAGCAGCGGATGCTGGCCGACAGTTTGGCGGGGCCGGGCCGAGCTGGTGGTGCGGGGCCGGGTGAGCCGACAGCTGGCGGACCGGCAGCTGCGGTGCTCAGGGTGCATCGGGTCACGCAGCAGTCTGATGCGTTTCTGCAGGATCTTTGGCGGCAGCGGAAAGTGCGGGCAGAGCCATTGCTGGTCTGTTTGTTTCCGCGGACGGCAGCGGTGGAGACTGCAGCACCGGCATTTACGTGTGGCTTGAATGAAGCGGCGGTTCGCAGTGTTCAGGCAAGTCCGGTCCGCACCGAGCTGACGAAGCGTCTGCAGTCCGGAGATTCCGCGGTGTGGTTATTTCTGGAAAGCGGTCAGGCGGAACGGGATCAGGCGGCGCTGGAGCGGCTGGAAACGGGACTGCAGCTGCAGCAGGCGCGGTTGAAGCTGCCCACGGCCAGTGAGATGGAGGTGACGGAGCAGCAGCTGCGGGAGCTGAAGGTGCCTTTGAAGCTGTCATTTTCGGTGCTGAAGGTCAGTCGTGCGGATGCGGCAGAGGCTTTCCTGGTGAGCTGTCTGTTGCGCAGCGAGGAGGATTTGGAGCAACTGTCAGAGCCCATGGCGTTTCCGGTATTCGGTCGGGGGCGTGTGTTGTATGCCCTCGTGGGTGACGGGATCGCGGAGGGCACGATTGCGGCAGCCTGCGATTTTCTGACGGGCCCGTGTTCGTGTCAGGTGAAGGAGCAGAATCCGGGATTTGACCTGCTGTTGGCGGGGGACTGGGACCATTCGCTGGGCGGGGTACTGGTCAGTGATCCACTGCCTCAGGAGACCGGCGCTGGCCAGGGGACGGGGGCTCCGAAGCTGCTGACGATCCCGTCCGGTCGAAGGACCGGCGGAAAAGGTTCAGTGCCGGATCGCTGAATCGAATTTCGTCGTCGTATGGCAGCTCCTGATGTATCGGGTGTGAGCAGATGTCGGACAGTTCTGAGCAGAAAGACACTGCAGTTGCTGCGGTCGATGGGCCGGGCCTGCTGCGGCGACTGGGGATCTGGATTCCTCTGATCTTTTCTCTGCACGTGTTGTTTGTGTGGGGTGGGATTCAGCGGCGCCTGCAGGAACCTCTTTGGTGGCCCCTGCTTGCGGGCTGGCTCCTGTTGCCGTGTTATTACCGTTCATCGGCGGGGGCAGCGGCTCTGCGACTGGGCCGCCGGTGTCGATTGCTGTTTCTGCTGGATGGTCTGTTGCTGCTGCTGTCTGTGCTGCGAGGCTCTGACTGGCTGGCGATGAGTGCTTTGGCGACCTTCACTGCCGGAATTTTGCTGGGGAAGGAGAATCGCGCGGGTGACCGCAGTCTTGTTCGACTGTCGCTGTTGTCATTCGTGGCTGCCGGTGTACCGCCGTTTGCCGAACAGAAATTGTGGTCGCAGCTGACGTTGTGGCTGGCCGAAGTGTGCAGTGTGCAGGGGGCTGTGTGGGGCTGGCAGAATGTGCTGAGCGGAACACGGCTGCTGGGCCCCCGGGGTGAATTGTCTCTGGAAGTGCTGTGTGGTTCCGGACTGTGCTGGACGTGGGTGTTGTCAGCCGGGCTGTGGTGGGCATTACTGCAGCGGCGGTCTGTGCTGCAGGCTGTGCTGCTGGTTGTGTGTGCCTGTGCCATCGCGTGTGTGGGCTTGCTGACGGGGGGGCTGTGGGCTGTCAGGCTGCTGTCTGCAGGTGCCGAGTCGATCAGTGTTTTGTCTGTGCAGGGTATGTTGCTGGTGCCGCAGTTGCTGCTGGTGTTGTCTGCCGATTCTTTGGTGTTGTTTTTGACATCTCCGATGTTGCGGCCGGAGCTGTTGGAGGTTCGCCGTGAATCCGGCCTGTTTGAACGGGAGGTTCCGAATCCGCTGGAGGTTTTTTGGAACCGGTTCGTGGCCGCGGAGCCTCGATCGTTTCTGCAGCGAGTCCAGTTTCGGCTGCCCGATGGGACTCCCCTGCCCTGGGCCCGGCTGGTGCGTTTTGCCCTTGAGGCGTGGCTCAGCACGCGGAGTGTCCGTTTTGTGTTGTTCGCTGCTCCGGCTGTGTTGCTGCTGTGCGGCAGTCTGCTGCTGACGCTGCGGATTCCGCGGGAGCGTGCGGGCTTGCTGAAGCTGGCTGATACTCAGTTGGCAGCGGCGCTGAGCGATGGCAGTTGGGTGCTGGCGGAGCAGTCGTTTCGGGTTCTGGAGGGGTATGGAGAGGGAAGTCCGCTGGTGCGTTTTCGCGTTGCGCAGGCGCTGTGGCTGGCTGGTGAACGAGAGCGGGCGTGGGGGGAAATGCTGCAACTTGCTGACGCTGGTGAGTCCGGTCTGGCGGCTGCTCAGTTGTGGCTGGTGGAGCGGTCACTGGAGCCCGAGCCTTTTCGGGTGCTGTCGGGGGTGGAGCAGCTGCAGCGGCTGGAGTCCGCGCTGCGGACTGAGACGGGCAATGCTGAGATTTATCGTCGTCTGGCGGAGCTGCAACTGCGGTCCGGTGAGTCGTTGCTGGCGGAGCGTCACCTGCAGCGGGCAGCAGAGCTGAATCCGGTGTATGTCAATTCCCTGTTTCGACTGCGAGGCCGGCTGGGCAGGCTGCGGCTGCCGGATGAACTCTGGAGCCGTCGCGTTCAGCAGTTGCAGGCTCAGGTGGAATCTGCATCTGCGGGGACGGCTGAGTCATTGCAGTTGGCGGAACTGTATGTGCTGGGACGCCGGACGAAGCTGGCGGAGCAGGTGTTGCGGGCAGCGCTGAAGCGGAGTCCGGCGGAGGATTTGCAGCGGAGTCTGAGCGAGTTGCTGGCGGGGCGTGTGCGGGCTCAGTTGGATGGAGTGGATTTTGATGGCCGGGCGGCCGTTCGTGAAGCGGAAGAGGCGATTGAGCTGTGGCCGGTGGGGGCAGTGGCTGTCCGTGTGGCAGCGCGACTGCAGCTTTCTGGTTTATCGTTGAGGGAGGCGGCTCGCGAGAAACTGAGTGCTGCATGGCTGGCGGACACAGCTGCTGTCGGGGGGCAGGAATCTGCGGAGGATCTGCAGATGCTCAGGGTGATTGTGCGAGTGCTGGGGACGAAATTTGAAGCTGCGGAGTTGGATTCTGCTGCGATCAAGGTGACGGCGGATGGTCCGCTGCTGGTGAGTTTGCTGGCGCAGCGGGGGGCTGTGGAGGGGGCTGATGAGCTGACAAATCGGATGCTGGAGCAGTTGCAGTCGGTGCCGGCCAGCCAGTCTCAGCAGCTGCTGCGATTGGAGTTGTTGCTGGCGGCGGGGCGTTATGCGGAATTGCGGGCTGAGGCAGAGCGGCTGCGGGGGGCCGATGGTGTGTCGGAGTCTGCGGCCGAGGCGATTTTGGGGATGTCGTTTCTGAATGAGTATGATGAGCGTGCGGGGCGGCCGCGGCGTGGTGTTGAGAGGATGATGCGGTGGCTGCCTCAGGAGCCGTCAGCAGCAGAGGGGATGGCGCAGCTGCAGCTGCTGCGGCAGGGGCTGGCGATCGCCGATGTTCGTACTCGTGTGATCGATCGACTGTGCCGCATGGTATTGGCCGGAGGTGTGACAGGTGAGCAGGCGGAGCGGGAGCTGACGGGGTTGAGAGCCGCGGGAATCAGTGCGGAGTATCTGTTGGGGCGAGTTGGTGATGTGGCGGCTGCGGTGGGGCGATATGAGCAGGCGGTACCGTGGCAGCGACAGGCACTGGCGGCTGCTTCAAGGCGGGGTTTTTTGAGGTTGAACAATCTGGCGATTTGTCTGTTGCGTGCGGAGGGAGCGAAGGCAGCGGATGAGTGTCAGCAGTTGGTTGAGGAGGCATTGCAGCTGAGCGAGCATCATCCGCAGCTGCTGGCGACTCGCGGTGAAATTCTGCTGCGTCGCGGGCAGTATGTGCGAGCTCGGGATGACTTTGAGGCCAGTTTGGCAATGGCGCCGGGCAGTGCGGAGGTGTGGGGGTTACTGGCGGAGTCGTGCCGGCTGGCGGGTGATCTGGTGTCTGCGGAGCGGGCGGTGCGGGAGCGGCGGCGGATTGAGGCTGAGGCTGCGGCTGCGGATGTCGATTGAGTGCCTCGGCGGCTGCTTTTTTCAACCTGGCGTATAGCAATCATCTGTACAGTCCGGTAGGATAGATTCCGGCAGGGTGCTCTGCAGACGTCCTTGGGGACGGCCTGAGGCTGATGAATTCGGGGGTAGATGAAATGTCAGAACGCGGCAGCGGTGCTATCGGAATGAGTGGTATTCTGCGGGTTCTGCGGGATGTGTCGCGGGGCTTTGGGGAAGCAGGTGTGACGGCAGCGCGTCGCTGGGGGCGTGGGCGTTTGCGGGTTCGTAACCGGCGAGCTCAGGTCGAGCGACTTGAGGAACGACTGCTGTTAACTCTGAACGTCGGGTTGTTTCAGGGCAGCCTGCTGGTGGATGAGCTGTCTGCCGGTGCTGATGATCTGACGCTGGACTATGACAGCAGCAAGGACGAGTTCATTTTTCGGGATGCGGTGAACAATCTGACGACCAGTATCACCGGAGCGACGGGCAGTGGGACGAAGGAGATTCGTGTCCCGAAAAACAGAGTTTCGGGTGATCTGATCACAGTGCAGACTGGCGCCCTTGGTGACGTGATAACAGTGGCTTCAGGATTTGCGCCGGGGACATCGCGATCGCTGACGATTGAGGGTGGTGCCGGAAGCGACACGGTGAAATGGAACAGCAGCGCGCAGCTGACAGCGATATCTGTCACGGCCGAGTCCACAGAGTCGAGTTCGACGCTGATTCGCACAAGTGGCAGCCAGACGTGGAGCACCATCGTGTCTGTGCTCAGTCCGCTGGAGATGACCGGAGGGAATATTTCTCTGCAGAGTCTGATTACTGACAGCAAAAACACGAAGGTGTCAGGTACAGGGGTGGTTTTGGTGGCGGGTGCTGTCACTGCGACTGCGGGCGCGACTCTGGAGTTGTCGGGTAACGGTGGTTTGGTCCTGAGTGCGGGCAGTGAGGTGTCGACGGTCCAGGGGGCGATCACATTAAAAGCACTGTTGACGCAGGGGACCGCCGGTGATGTGTCAGGGCTGCAGATTCAGGACTCCACCGTGAAGGCTCAGGGTGGGACTATCACGATCATGGGAGAGACAAGTGCGGCCGCTGTTGGACGGGCCGCCGTTGATCTGGTGGGAGCGAAGCTGATCACTCAGGGAACCGGTTCGATTCTGTTGACGGGGATAGCTGCAGAACCTTCGTCGTCTGTGGGTATTCGAATCAAATCGGGTGCTCAGTCATCATCGTTTACTGCTGAGAATGGTGGAATCACGCTGCAGGGCACTGGTGGGGCGGGTGGTGGCAGTGTTGGCCTGCAGTTGGATGGGGGGCTGATTCAGACTCAGGGCACCGGGAATATTTCGATCACCGGCACCAGTCGTTCGGCCGGAGTTGGAACATCGATTGGGGACGGTGCGGCGATCGAGGCCAACGGATCAGGTTCGGTCACCATCGACGGTGTGGGGGTGACTTCCGGGCAGAACAACATCACGTTCAGCCAGTTGACAAAGGTAACAGCTTCTCCGTACCTGGAGGGGGGGCTCAAGTTTGAGAGTGCTGCCAGTTTTGAAGCAAATTTTCCTCAGAGTATGGTGGGCAGTACGGCGGAGTCGGGGTTTGTTGATGTGACCAGTGTGGACGGACTGGCTTTCGGTGTGGCATCGCTGGACGTTTCTGAAATCAACGGCGGCATAGGTCCAAAGACGATCACGTTCACCGGTTATTTGCGGACAGGTGGAACGGTGCAGCAGTCCTACACGACGAATTCCACATTCGGACGCGACACCGTGACATTAAGTGGATTCAATAACCTTTCGAAGTTCCGTTTTACGTTTGACAGGACGACGTGGGACGACATTGCGTTCAGTTTTGAGTCAGATGGAGAGATCAGTTTTGGTGCGGCGTCGCTGCGTTCGACGACCGGGACAATTGTTCTGGACACAACTCGTGTGCGTCTGGGGCAGACGCTGACAGTGGACACCGGGGCTGTGCTGGTTTGGCCGCTGGAGTTTACGGGAACAGGTGCGATTCTGAAGAAGGGGGCGGGGACGCTTCGACTGACGGGCAGCAGCAGCAACACTGGGACTATGAAGGTTCAGCAGGGGGTGCTGCAGATTGATGGTTCAGTGGTGTGTGCGGTGCTGGCAGAGGGTTCGGGGATCCTGGCTGGCAGCGGTTCATTGCAGGGTGCAGTTGAGGTGAGTGGAGGGGGATTCCTGTCGCCGGGCGGCGTTCCGGGAGTGATGCAGACCGGAACTCTTTCGCTTTTGCAGGGAAGTATGCTGACACTGGATCTGGGCGGTGCCTTGCCCGGCAACGCAGCGGGGCGGCACGATCAGGTGAGTGTGACGGGAACTGTGTCTTGGTCCGGAAATCTGAATCTGCAGATGACGGGCGGTTATGTCGGAACAGCCGGTGAGACTCTGGTTCTGATCAACAATGACGGTGCTGACGCGGTCTCGGGAACCTTCAGTTCACTGCAGGAGCAGCAGGAGTTCCTTGCGGGCAGTACGATGTGGCGGATTTCCTATGCCGGAGGTACCGGAAACGACGTGGTGCTGGTGTGCATCGGGCATCAGTACATCGTCAGCAACCTGAATTCCAGTGGTACGGGCAGTCTGTATCAGGCAATCACTGATGCCAATGCCAGTGCGGGGATGGATGAGATTATTTTCACCGTTGCGGGTGTGATTTCGGTGACTGCGGCCTATCCATTGCCGGCGATCACCGGGCCTTTGGCGATCGACGGCAACACTGCTCCCGGTT
>SXXK01000143.1 GCA_005791255.1 Planctomyces sp. | reverse complement strand
CCCCTCCCCGGCGCACCACCCCCCGCCCCGCAAAACGCCCCCAATCACTTGCCAAATCCCCGACAGCACCCCAAAGTTCCCCTCACCCGTCACCCGTCACCCGTCACCCGACACCCGACACCCGACACCCGACACCCGACACCCATGCCCCGCCTCTTCCTGCTGCTTGTCCTGCTGTTTCCCAAAGTCTCAGGCGCCGAAGAGTTCTGGCGAGCGGGGGCGGCCAGTGTCCGTATCACCCCGGATGCTCCGGTGTGGATGGCCGGCTATGCGTCCCGCACCGGTCCTTCCTCAGGAGTCCTGCATGAGCTGCAGGCCACGGCGGTGGTGCTGACGGACCGGGCCGATCGGCGGCTGGCCATCGTTTCACTGGACCTGATCGAAATCCCCGCGGCACTTCGCGAACGACTGCTGGCCGTCGCGCAGCAAAAGCACGGGCTCAGTCCGTCTGAGCTGCTGCTGAATGTGTCACACACGCACGGCGGCCCGATGGTCTCGGCAAAGACTGTCGCCGACTGGGGTGCGGATCCTGTTTGGGGGGATCGCACTGAGGAGTGGCTGGGCACACTGGTCAGCCGAGTGGATCAGCTGCTGGGTCAGGCGCTGGCAGGGCAGGGGCCGGCTCGAGTTCGTTTTTCGCGTTCCACCAGTCCGCTGGCGATGAATCGTCGCCTGCCGACACCGGATGGAATCCGGCTGGCACCGAATCCTGCCGGACCGGTGGATCATGACGTCCCGGTGCTGCAGATTTCGGCACCGGACAATCGTCTGCTGGCGGTGGTATTTGGTTATGCGTGTCACAGTACGACTCTGGGAGGCATCCCGCTGCTGAACGGCGATTATGTGGCCGCTGCGCGGCAGCAGCTGGAACGTCAGCATCCTGGCATGGTGGGAGTTTTTCTGGGGGGCTGTGGTGGTGACCAGGATCCTGTGCTGCGAGGTGGCCCTGAGGAAGTCGAGCAGAACGGGGCGTTGCTGGCGGGGGCGGTGGAGCAGGCTTTGGTTGGTTCCACTTTGCTGCTGACGCCTCAGCTGTCGGTGGCGCTGGAATCTGTCCCGCTGCCGTTTGCACCTCTGCCAGCGACGGCCGAGCTTCAGGCGCGAGCAGCCTCGCCCAACGGTTTTGTCGCCCGACATGCACAAATGATCCTGCAGAACTGGCCTGACCCTGGCGATCAGCCGCCCGACTATCAGTACCCGGTGCAGGTGATTCGCCTTGGCAACCAGCTGACGCTGGTGGCTTTGGCGGGCGAACCGATGGTGGACTATTCCCTGCAGCTGAAAACGCAGCTGGGGAATGGCGAACAGCAGCCGGTCTGGGTCGCCGGCTATTCCAACCTTGTAAACGCCTACATTCCGAACCGGCGCACGCTGCAGGAAGGCGGCTACGAAGGCACGGAAGCGATCATCTACCAGTCGTTACCCGCGCCTTTTCGACCGGAACTGGAAGACCGAATCAAAGCGACAGTGCAGCGCCTGTCCGGGATCACTGGACAGTAACCCAGCCCACTCGTGAGGCGCGAGGGAAAAGGAGCGAGGAACAAGGCGCGAGGAACCAGTCCACTGAACCCCGCATCATCCCTCGTGCTCCTGCTCGTGCTCGTACACGTGCTCGTACACGTGCTCGTGCTCGCGCTTGCGCTTGTAATTGTACTTGTTCCTGGCCGAGCGTCGCGCTCCGGCACCCCTCCCCCCCACCGGGGGAGAGGGGCCGGGGGTGAGGGGGCAAAACCACCCCTTAAAACACCAAACCCCAACACCCGCCGTTGTCCCTTCGCGGCTTCGCGTCTTCGCGTGAGACCAAACAGCCACCAACACCACAAAGCCATTCAACCTCTGTGCCCTCTGTGCCCTCTGTGGTGAAAAAAACACCACTCACAAGCGATCCTGCCGGACAGATCTAGGGCTGGAAAGCCCGAGCTACAAAAATCACAAAACCACAACCCCCACTTTTCGTGGATTTCGTGTCTTTCGTGGATCAAACACAACCCCTGCGTTCCATCCGTGAAAATCCGTGTTCATCCGTGGCAAAGAAAAACGCCCCTCATCCGTGGCCCAGCAGCACCCCGCAGCACATCACGGCTGCACCGCCGGCTGACGCCCCTCATGCAGCTTCTTCAGACGCTCCAGACGCTCGTACGACTGACTCAGCCGGCTGGGACGCGATTCGCTCAGCGGAGCAGACTCGCGACGCGCACTGTTCCGCGCCTCACGCTCACGCACCTGCTGCTCCAGCTCCGTCAGATCATTCGCCAAACGCCCCGTCGTACTGTCACCCGACCCACCCGCTGTCGCCAGCAGATCCAGCAGATCAGATTCCGACTGAGCCTGCTCGCGACGCATCTTCAGCAACTCAAAATCCGTCTGCACCTGCTGCAGACGTGTATCCATGTCAGTGACCGCCGACTGACTCTCCTGCACCGAATGTTCCAGCCGCGCCAAAGCCTCAGCACGCACCTTCAGCTGCACCTCATCCCGGTCCTGCTCGCTCAGCAAACGATCCAACTCCGCTCCCAGCTCGTCCGGCTGCCAGCTGCCGCCCGCAAACTCCACATGCTTCGAGCGATCTCCGGCAGCCGCTTCCATCGCCGGCCACGCATCCGCCAAAATCGTCTGCCGACGCTCAATCGCCGCCTGCAGCCGAGATACCTCCTGCTGCAAATCCCGAATCTGGCCCGTCGCCAGACTCAGACTGACGCGCCGGTCAATCAGCTCACCGCGAGCATCCTCGAGCTGATTCTGCACCTTCTGGTCCCGGACAGCGTCCGGCAAACTGGTTTCCAGCTCGCTGACCGTCGTGTCGGCGGTCGCCCGAGCATACCCGAACAGATCAGCCAGCGGCCGACTGGACAGGGCCACCACCAGAATCAATCCACCCGCAACCGAACCCGCTCCCAGCACAATCCGCTTCATCACACACCCGCCATTTCGAGTTATTGCCGAAAACTCAGGGACCCGCATCCCCGTTTCTGGAATAACTCACGCAGACCCAGGCGGTTTCCGGAAAAAAAATCCCCGCAATTTTTTGACGTGCGCGCAAATCGTTGCATAGAAAGCATTTGCACGTGGCCGAGACCGTCCGGTCAGGACCGGGGGCCGGACAGCGCCAGCACGGAATCCCGCCGCGTCAGCCACAAAAACCTGCGGCAAGACCCGTCAATCCCCAAACCGCTCTATTTGCAGCTGCGGGATGAACACTTTCAGCGGGCGGCAGGCGGTTCTGAAGCTGGGGCAGTTGCTGAACCAGTCGGCACAAAAAGAGACCCACAGAGAGACCCGCAGGCGTGCAAAACTGGCAAAACTGGGGCGAAGCCAAAAAACAAGACCCGCGAAAACACAAGTGTTTTTCGCGGGT
>SXXK01000142.1 GCA_005791255.1 Planctomyces sp. | reverse complement strand
CCGTAGCTGCCGCGGCAGAACGCATGATGTATGCAAAATTCATGCGAATCCTTCGCGTCCTCGCGTCTTCGCGTGAGTTAGACATTGAGAGCGTTTTTTGCACGCGAAGCCGCGAAGTCGCGAAGTGGGTTAGTGTTGAGCAGTTGACGCATCAGCCTTGTGGGTCGGGCCGTAGCTGCCGCGGCAGAACGCATGATGTATGCAAAATTCATGCGAATCCTTCGCGTCTTCGCGTCTTCGCGTCTTCGCGTGAGGTAGACATTGAGAGCGTTTTTTGCACGCGAATCCGCGAAGCGGGTTAGTGTTGTGCAGTTGAAGCATCAGCGTTGTGTGTCGGGCCGTAGCTGCCGCGGCAGAGCGCATGATGTTTGCAAATTTCATGCGAATCCTTCGCGTCTTCGCGAGAGCCAGCCGGTCTGCCGACGTTGCTGGTGTGGCTTTCCCGCGGCGGGCAGATCTCGGCCTGGAAAGCTCGAACCGCGGACGAGGGAATAGACGAGGAACAGGAAAAAGGGATTGCTGTGGGTAAAGCGGTGTCTGTGAGTTGCGGACTGAGTCCGGGCTCGGTAGTTGGGGGTCTGGTACTTTAACGGACCTGCGAGGCAGGCTCGTGCCGGGTCATCGGGGGCAGCAATCGGGGGGAGCATTCGATGCGGTGGAACGGTGTGGTCAGGGTGTGTCTGGTTATGTTCTGCTGGTATCTGCTGGTTCGCTGCAGCTGCGGGCAGGCTCAGGCGCCGCCAAACATTATTGTGATTCTGGTGGATGACTTGGGGTATGGCGACATTGGTCCCTATGGCGCCACGCTGCAGAAGACTCCGGCACTCGACCGCATGGCATCAGAAGGCCTGCGGCTGACCTCCTTTTATTCGGCTCCTGTCTGTTCTGTTGCCAGAGCTCAGATGCTGACCGGCTGCTACGGCGCGCGGGTGTCGGTGCCGGGAGTCTATTTTCCGGGCGGTGGTCAGGGCTTGAATCCGGCGGAAAAGACGGTGGCCGAGTATTTGCGGGAACGGGGTTATCGGACCGCCTGCTTTGGCAAATGGCATCTGGGTGATCAGCCCGAGTTTTTGCCGCTGCAGCAGGGTTTTGATCGGTATCTGGGGATTCCGTATTCGAACGACATGCAGCGTCGGGCGAAGGGTGGTGCGGACCCGGTTGTGCCGCTGCTGCGGGACAATGCGGTGGACCGACTGCTGCGGGATGCAGACCAGAGTGAGATTACGCGACTTTATACGGAAGAGTCGCTGCGGTTTATCCGTGAATCGGGTGAGCAGCCCTTCTTTCTGTATCTGCCGCACACCGCTGTGCATACTCCGATCTGGCCAGGTGCCGCCTTCCGCGGTCGTTCGGGCAACGGTCGTTTTGGTGACTGGGTGGAGGAAGTGGACTGGAGTGTGGGGCAGATCCTGGACGAGCTGCGGCAGCGACAGCTGGACCGCAGGACTCTGGTGCTGTTCACCAGCGACAATGGGCCGTGGCTGATTCGCGGTGCGGATGGTGGCAGTGCCGGTCCGCTGCGAGGCGGCAAGGGCAGTACGTGGGAGGGCGGGGTGCGAGTACCGACAGTGGCTTGGTGGCCCGGGCGAATTCCCGCTGGTCGCAGCACCGATCGGATTGCCGGTACGATCGATGTGCTGCCGACGTGTGTGGAGCTGGCGGGTGGCGTGGTGGAAGCGGAGCGGCCGCTGGATGGTCGCAGTCTGACGCCGCTGTTGTTTGCGGAGACGGATGCTGCGGAGGTCTCGGGGCGGCAGGAGCACTATTATTTCTCCGGGTACAATCTGCAGGCGGTTCGTCGTGGTCCGTGGAAGCTGGCGGTGGCTGTGCAGCCGCAGACTGGCGGAGCAGTAGCGGATGATCCGCAGGTGGTACCGCGACTGTACAATCTGGCGACGGATGTGGGTGAGCAGAAAAATGTGGCGGGTGAGCACCCGGAGCTGGTGCGTGAGCTGCAGGCCCTGGCCCAGGCGCAGCTGGCGGCGATAGGTGGCGAGTCGGCAGCGGAGCGACGCCCGGCCGGGACTGTTGCTCAGCCGCGAATGCTGTATGAGACGGAGCCTGAAGCTGGCAGGGAGAAGCAGAAGCCGTCTGCGGCGGGCCCGTTCCGGGCGCTTGAGCTGACCAATCCGATGCCCGGAGAAACTCGCAGTGGCCGGAATGCTCCGCAGATCGCCGGGCGTGCATTTCGGGTGCGGGTGGAATTTGAGCGGGAGTCTGAGAGTGGAGTCCTGGCAGCTCAGGGTGGTGCAGCGGTGGGCTGGTCGCTGTGGCTGTCGGAGGGCTGTCCGGTGTTTTCGGTGCGGATGGGTGAGCGGGTGATTGAGGTGCGTGGTGCGCGAGTTGAGTCCGGACGAGCGGTGCAGCTGGAGGCTGAGCTGCAGCGTGGCGGGAAGCTGCGGCTGTCGGTTGACGGCGTAGCGGGTACGGAGACCGCGGGTGCGGGTTTATTGTCGCGTCAGCCGCAGGAAGATTTTTGTGTGGGGATGGACAATGGCCAGGCGGTGGTGCCGTCGGCAGGTGGTCCCTTCCGTGGCCGGATTGTGCGGTTGCAGGTGACGTCGCCGTAGGTGGTCAGGTGTCAGGCGAGCCGCAGACGGCAGTCTGCGGGTGCGAGTTGTGGCTGTTGGTCTCACGGATAATCGCGGGGAGTGGTGTTTGAACCACGAATGAACACGAATGTTCACGAATCGAAGCAGCTCGGGCTTTCCAGCCCGAGCACGGCGTTGCAGTTTTGCTTTTCAGGGGTGTTTTTTTAACCACAGAGGACGCAGAGGTCACAGAGGAAGAGACGGCTGGTCGGGGGTATTGTTTTGTGTCTGCTTTCAACTTTCTCGCAGCTGCTCGTTATGGCAGGGATGCCATCGCCCCCTCACCCCCGGCCCCTCTCCCCCTGCGGGGGCGAGGGGGGGATTTGGTGTTTTTGATTGCAACGAAATCGCGCACCGCTCCCCTCGCCCCTGGAAGGGGAGAGGGGCCGGGGGTGAGGGGTAAAAGGACCTCCCCCGTGCCCATCCCGCAGCTGTGGTGTTCTTTGTATTTCGTGTTTTTCGTGGACGGCCTTCTGTCCCTTTGGTTCATCCGCGGCGAAAAACACCCCCTGATCCGTGTGCTGAATCGCAGCTGCCGGATTGTCAGCTGCCGGCGGCCTGCAGGACCGCTTCTTCCACATAGATTGGCAGGATCGGTGAATGATGCACCGCAATCGCCAGACCGTCACTGGGGCGACAGTCAATCGAAATCACTTCGTCACCCACGCGAATCTTCAGGGTTGCGTAATAGGTGTGATCCTTCAGCGATGAAATCATCAGCTCTTCAAAATGTCCCTGCAACGCTTCCACAATGTTGCAGATCAGCTGATGTGTCAGGGGCCGAAACGGAGGACTGTCCAGCAGGCGACGATTGATCGCCGCCGCTTCGGTCTGACCAATCACAATCTGCAGCGAACGAGTCCCGCCAGCTTCGGTCAGATGAACCCAATGCTGATCGTTCAGATCACAGTCAACGATGCGGGATAGTTCCATGCGGACGGACACAGGAGAGCTCCGGGATTTGGTTTTCGGTTTTCGGTAGCCAGTAGGCGGTAGCCAGCAGGCAGCAGGCAGCAGCGAGGCCTTGCGCTTCGCGGGAGGCCTGGCTTTGATGGGAGATGGGGGGTGAAATTGGGTGATCCTGCACCCTCACCCTCGACCCCTCACCCCCTGCGGGGGCGAGGGGAGGATTTAGTTTTCAGCTGCCAGTTTTCAGTTTTCAGTTACGGACAACTGCTTTGCGGGTTTGTGTGAGGCAGGTCGTTCTCACTTCAGCCGACGGACTTTCAGGTTGCGGAAATAGACTTTGCTGTCCGGGTCGTGGGCCTGCAGTGCAAAGGTGCCGTCGCCAAGGCGACGTTCAAATTCGGCTGAGAAGGCCGGTTTGCCTTCGGGTTCGGTGTAGTCGACGGTGATTTTGTCGTTGATTTTGATGACGATGTGTCGACCTTCGACCCGGATGCTGGTTTTGTACCATTCGTTGTCTTTCAGGCCTGGGTTGGGGATATCGACAACGCCGTACAGGCTGCCGGACTTCTTCGGATCGGACTGAGTGACGTTGACCTGGCATTCCAGACCGTAGCGTGGCCAGCCGGTTTCCTGGTAGCGGGTGTGGAAGTAAATGCCGGCGTTGCTGCCGGGGGTGGTCATGACTTCACATTCGAATTCGAAGTTTTTGAAGGCATCTTTTTCGGCGGAGTAGAACAGGTGGCTGCGGGGGCCGTGACAGACGAGGTTTCCGTCGACAACTTTCCAGGAATCCCGGTTTTCGCTGGCTTTCCAGCCCTCCAGTGATTTTCCGTCGAACATGGTTTTCCATTCACCGTCTTTGTCGGCGGCAAATGCGGGTGTGGTCAGTGACAGCAGGGCGGCGGTGAGCAGCAGCACAGTTCGCAGCATGGTGGGTCTCCGATGGCAGAGGGAATAACAGGCCTGGGTGAGCAGCCTACCGAATCCGGCTGGCGGATGCCAGATGCCGCGGATTTCGCCTCTTAATTCCCCGGTTATTGCCCGCGGTCGTTCTGCGTGGTATGTTGTGGGGGTGCCGGGGCGGTGGTCCGGGTCGTGGGAAACCAACTGAAAAGGGCGTAGCGATGCTGAATCTGACCGGCAACGGGACTGCTCAAACGTGCGACGGTACGACTCGTCGGGACTTCATGCAGGTGGGGACTCTGGGTGTCGGCGGCCTGTCTTTGGCCGGTTATCTGCAGGCTGAAGAGCAGGGTCGTGTGGCCAGTGGTCACGACCAGCGTTCGTGCATCATGATCTTCAACCTGGGGGCTCCCAGTCAGCTGGACACCTTCGACATGAAGCCTGAGGCTCCGCTGGAAGTGCGGGGACCGTTCAAGCCGATTTCCACCAGTGGTGGCTATCATCTGTCCGAGATTCTGCCGCGTCATGCGCAGATTGCTCAGCATTTGTCACTGGTTCGCAGCTGTCATCACACGGGTGCTGCGGTGCATGATGCGGGCTGGCAGATGATGCAGACGGGTCGACAGTTTCAGGGTGGCGTGAATACTCCGCATGCCGGATCCGTGGTCAGTTATCTGCGTGGCCGGCGTTCCGATCTGCCTCCGTTTGTGGTGCTTCCTGAGACCATGGGTCGCGGCGGCGGCAATCTTCCCAACGGTCAGGCGGGCGGTTTTTTGGGCAAGGCGAATGATCCGTTTGCGCTGATGGCGGATCCTTCGAAGCCGGACTTCAAGGTGCCCGATTTGCTGCCTCCGGCGACCCTGCCCGAGGTGCGTCTGGATCGTCGTCGTCGGCTGCGGGATCTGGTGGATTCAGCGGTCAGGGATTTCGAGGCGACAGAGAATGCTGAGATGATGGGTCGAAATTTTGAAGCGGCGTGGCGACTGATGTCCAGCCCGGCTGCGCGGAATGCTTTTGATCTGCAGCAGGAACCGCAGAGTGTTCGTGAGCGTTACGGTCTGAATCGTTTTGGTCAGTGCTGTCTGCTGTCACGTCGGCTGGTGGAAGCCGGCGTGCGGTTTGTCACGATCAATACTTTTCTGACGGTGTTTGACGAGCTGACGTGGGACATTCACGGGTCGAAGCCGTTTACTTCGATTGAGGGCATGCGTGACATTGTGGCTCCGCTGTATGACCAGGGCTATTCGGCATTGATTGAGGACCTGCATCAGCGGGACTTGCTCGGCAATACTCTGGTCTGCAATCTGGCCGAATTCGGCAGGACTCCGAAGGTCAATCCGGCGGGTGGTCGGGATCACTGGCCGCAGTGTTTTACGGTGGGATTTGCGGGCGGTGGTGTGCGAGGCGGTCAGGTGGTGGGGGCGAGTGATCCGATTGGCGGAGTTCCGGCGGACCGTCCGGTGCAGCCTGGTGACGTGATCGCCACGATTTTCCACAGTCTGGGTCTGAAGCTGGATGAGCATCTGCCGGGTCCGGCTGGTCGGCCATTTCCGCTGGTGGATTTTGGGTATCGTGAGATTCACGAGCTGTTTGCGTGATGGTGTGTCTATTTGAACTGGAAGATGTCTGCGGTGGGCAGTTCTTCCAGGGATTTCAGGCCGAAGACGCTGAGGAATTTCGGGGTGGTGCGATAGGCGATATCGGAGCGTTTTGCTCCGGTGCGTTCGATGGCCACCAGCTGCAGTCTCAGCAGCTGTCTCAGGGCGGTCTGTGCCGAGGGCTTTTGGACTTTCTGCAGATCGTCTGTGCTGGCCGGTTGATTCCAGGCGATGAAGGCGAGCATTTCCAGGGTTTCCGGAGCCAGTTTGACATCGCGTGGTCGGGTGCCGAAGGTGCGGGTACTGACATCGGCGAATTCTTCGCGCAGTTCCAGGCGGTATCCGCCTTCGTACATGCGGATTTCGTAGGGGCGATTTTCGCGGGACCAGGTTTGGTTGAGCGAATCGATGATGGACACAGCGACTCGGCTGTCAACGTCCTGTCCGATCATGGACGCCAGTCTGCGGGCGGTGAGTGCGACTTCACCGCCGACGAACAGAGCGGCTTCGATAACTTCTCTCGGGGTGACTCGCCGCACACCTTCCACCAGCATGGTCTGTGACTGTTGTTCGGCGGCGGCCTGGGTTTGCAGGTCTTCGGCCAGTTGTGCGCCGATGGACAGTCCGGGTGCTCCGTGCGATTCCTCGCCGGAGGCTGGTTCGGCGAAGTCGACGAGTGCGGAGCCGATCTGCTGTTCAGCGGCATCGAGTGCTTCGAGTGCCTGGCGATAGGCCAGTTCGATGTCGCTGAAGTCGAAATCCTGTTCGCCATCACCGTCATCCGGCAGAAGATCTGCCGGATCGTCCGGGTTGTGATCCGAGAGCGGCATGGCGACAGGTCCGGGGGTGTCGGGGATTATTCGGCTTCGAGGTTTTCTTTGGAGAAGGCGGCCATTTCCTTGCCGATGAACCGCAGGATACCGGTGTCGAGTCTGACGGAGGTCAGCAGGTGACCGGCTTCGGCTTTGACATCGACAACGATTGAGTCACTGCCTTTTTCGAAGGCTTCCAGTCCGCGAGCGCGACTGCGTTCGGCGGCTTTCCAGGCGGACAGGGCTTCGCGTTCCTTTGGCGGGGTCTGTTTGCTGTAGAAGTCGTTCATCTGGCGGGCCCACGGCAGCATGGTGATTTCCAGATGCACGGCGGCGGGAGTGGCTGCTGGTGGTGCGAGTGCGGCGAGGGACTTTTTCAGGGATTCGAGGGCATTGTCACCGGAGGACAGCCAGACGTAGTCCTTGCCAACGGCAACAAAGGTGTCGCGACGGACTCCGAACAGCCGATCGAAGACGTCCAGCAGACCTTCACCCAGTTGTACTCGATGAATCGCGTAATCACCGACTTTGTCGACATTGAGTTCGACCTGAGTGCCGGGGTGCATGTCCTTCATGCGTGGCAGGATTTCGGTCAGTGAGGCGGCGTTGTCGGCATTGTAGGCGCCAATGCTGGTGAAGCCGCCCTTGCCGTCGGGAACGGATTCGACGAAGACGTTCATCCAGCCGGATTCGATTCCGGAACGCAGGTGCGTGATGATGTCGGTGACGACTTTGTCGATGGCTTCCTTTTCGGAGGCTGGTCGCTGACTGCCATTTTTCAGTTTGGCTGAGATTTCGTCGCGAATGAGGTTGAGGAAGGAGACCATACCGACCTTGCGCATGTCGTCGACCGGGTGATTGATGCGAAGTGACAGGGCTGAGCCGGGAAGTCGGGCGATACCGGCGAAGGCATCGGGTCTTGAGTTGAACTGCTGCAGTGCGGTGGCCAGTGCGGTACCGGGAATGGCGACGAGGTCACCCGCAACGTTCAGGCTGGGAGCTCCGGCAGTGGTGTGGTCCATCTGCATGGAGATTTTCAGATCCTCCGATTCGGCTGCGGCTCGTTCCACTTCATCCAGCATCAGATTGCTGGACAGTTTGCGCATTTCGAAGCGGGTGGCAGTTTCGTCGGGTCGTTTTTGCAGGGCGTCCATGGTGGCCTTGCGGTTTCCGGCGAAGATGGTGCGACGGTGCTTTTGTCCGGCTTCGGTGGCATCCGGGTTTGTGAGCTGCATGACCGCTGCGGTGCCCGCGGCGAAATCGCCGGGTTTGGCGGCGAGTGTCAGTTCTTTCAGTCGTGGCAGGCTGCTGCGGCTGGAGGACATGGCGAGCACGAGGTATTCAACATCCGAGAGGACTCGCATCCAGCCCACGTCTTCCACGGCTTCAGCGCCGGGCGTGGATTCCTGTTCGGAATCGATGATCATGTTGAACTGGTAGAGCGAGGTGTCTTTGGCGTCGCGTTTCAGTTCGTAGCCCAGTCCTTCAACATTGTCGCGGAAGGTCTGGAAGCCTCCATCGAGCGGCAGTGCGGTGAGGTATCCGGAGGGAGTCATACCGGCGAGCAGCTGGACCTGGAACGGTCGGCTGCCGTCGATTCCGGCGACGAAAGTGTCAATGAAATCTTCGATATTCGACCACTGCTTCTGTTCAGCGGGAGTTCCCAGGTCCAGCAGGGACTTGAGATCTTTCTTGAGCACCTGGAAACCGGGGTGCTGGATGGTAATCCGGGAATCCTGGGGCGTCTGGGCGCTGGTGTAGCTGGTGCAGCAGAGGAGCAGTGCGAGAGTGGAAGTGAGGCGGGTGATGAGTTTCATCATGGTTCACCGAAATCTGTTGTGGGGATGCCGGACAAATTCCGACTGCTGACTCGGCATTCTATTACAGGATTTCAAATCGGGTAAAGACTGGTTAGTGCGGTCGGATCGGCTTGAGATTGCGGGAGTGAATGGGTAGGAAGGGGGGCGGGGTGAATTCCGGGCGGCCGCAGCGGCTGTTCGGCAGTATTGTCCTGTTCAGAGACAGCCGAAAGACGCGGAAACTGCATGGCTCGCGATTTTCTGAAGGGTGCGCGGGATTTTTACGACGTGATCGTGATTGGCAGCGGGCTGGCCGGTCTGACGTCTGCCAATATTCTGGCGCGTCAGGGGTACAGTGTGCTGCTGCTGGAGCACCATTACCAGCTGGGTGGCATGGCGACGTGGTTCAAGCGTTCGCGGGGCCATATTTTTGATATTTCCCTGCACGGATTCCCGTACGGGATGATCAAGAGCTGCCGCAAGTACTGGTCGCAGGACATTGCTGATTCGATTGTGCAGTTGAAGGGAATTCGGTTCGAGAATCCTCAGTTTTCGATTCGCACGACATTCAACCGGGAGGATTTTACGCGGTTGCTGATTGAGCGTTTTGGAGTTTTGCCTGAGACGGTGCAGCAGTTTTTCGACACAGCTCGGGGGATGAACTTTTACGACGAGCAGTCGCGAACGACGCGGCAGCTGTTTGAGCAGTTTTTTCCGGGTCGGGATGACGTGGTGCGGATGCTGATGGAGCCGATTACGTACGCCAACGGATCGACTCTGGAGGACCCGGCGATCACTTACGGGATCGTGTTTTCCAACTTCATGCAGAAGGGTGTGTACACGTTTCAGGGCGGCACGGACTCCCTGGTGACTCGTATGAAGGACGAACTGCTGAAGAACGGGGTGGATCTGCGAATTCGCTGTCTGGTGGAGCGGATTGAGGTCAGTCCGGATCGTCGCGTGCAGGCGGTGCATGTGAATGGACGGCGGATTGGCTGTCGGGCGGTCGTTTCGAATGCCAGCATTCGCAGTACGATTCTGGAGCTGGCTGGCGAGCAGCATTTTGATCGGCAGTTTGTGGATTCTGCGCGGGGCGTGCGGCTGAACAACAGTTCGTGTCAGGTGTACATGGCGCTGCGTCCGGGCGAGGGGTTTGATCCGGGCTGCGGGGACCTGCTGTTTCATTCCGAGCATCGTGGATTTGATATTGATGCGATGCTCAGTCGGGACGTCAGCAGTCGCACGTTCAGCTTCTACTACCCGGAGACTCGTCCCGGCAGCGATCGCTGGCTGATCGTCAGTTCCACGAATGCGCGGTACGAGGACTGGGCGAGTCTGTCGGAGGAAGATTATGAGCAGGCGAAGCGGGATTTGATTGAGACAACTCTGGATTGTCTGCAGCAGTATGTGCCGAACGTGCGGCAGGTGCTGGATCATGTGGAGGCGGCGACACCGCTGACGTTCCAGCGGTACACTCGCCATCCCGCCGGTGCGTCGTTCGGGACGAAGTTTGAGGGTTTGCAGGTCAGTCGTGATCTGCCGCAGCAGGTGCACGGGCTGTATCATGCCGGCAGTGTGGGAATCATCATGTCCGGCTGGCTGGGGGCGGTGAATTACGGCGTGATTGTCAGCAATGATGTGGACAAGCTGCTGGGGGGGCCGCAGCGGGCCGTGGTGTCGGGCTGAGTCGTTCAGTAGAGGACTCGCCGCTGGAAAAACAGGATCATTTCATCGGAGTTTTTCGGGTTGGGCACGGCACTGACCAGCTGCCACCCGCGGGCTCCGACGTCGTGCACGATATTGCTGCCGCGAAAATCGTCGTCCTTGTCGGTTTCCAGATAGTAGGTCATGTATTCCATGCGTGGCGTGACGAGGGCATCGAACAGCAGCCGGGTGAAGATTTCTGCTGTCCAGATGGTCAGAATCAGCAGAAACAGCTGTTTCCAGGACATGGCGTTTTCCTTTGCGGGGGGTGGTAGCTGCATGAGTCTGGTCCGGGGGTCCGTGGTCCGTGGTCCGTCGGTTGGGGGTTGGG
>SXXK01000141.1 GCA_005791255.1 Planctomyces sp. | reverse complement strand
TCTCCACCGTTGCACGGGGGCGAGGGGGCGAGGGGGATTTTCAGTTTTCAGTTTTCAGTGAGGGAGCGAGGGGGGGGCATGTCGGGTTTCGGTCGTGGTTGGTTGGAGGGGGTTGGTGCGGGTTGGGGTGATGTATTGAGTGAGCCGGCGGTGGCAGCGGCGCTGAGGGAGTTGCGGGGTGAGCTGGAGGTGGAGTGGGGTTCGGGCGTGGCGGTGTATCCGGCGGAGGGGGACATTTTTGCGGCACTGCGGCTGACGCCTTTGGAGCGGGTGCGGGTGGTGATCGTGGGGCAGGATCCGTATCACGACGTGGGTCAGGCGCATGGGTTGAGTTTTTCGGTTCCGGCGGGTCAGCGGATTCCTCCGAGTTTGCGGAATATTTACCGGGAGCTGGCGGCGGATGTGGGTTGTGGGGTGCCTGGCAGCGGGTGTTTGACCGGGTGGGCTGAACAGGGTGTTTTGCTGCTGAATTCTGTGCTGACGGTGCGGGCGCATGCGGCGAATTCGCATGGTGGTCTGGGCTGGGAGCGGGTGACGGGGGCGATTTTGGGGGCGGTGAAGGCGCGGCTGGGTGGAGTGGTGTTTATGGCGTGGGGGGCGGCGGCCGAGCGGGTGCTGGGTGAGATTCCGGAGCGGCATTTGGTGATTCGGAGTCCGCATCCGTCGCCTTTATCGGCGCGGCGTGGATTTTTTGGCAGTCGTCCGTTCACGCGGGCGAATGCGTTTTTGGTTGCTGGTGGCGGCGTGCCGATTGACTGGGCTCGGGTGGAGTGACCTTTGTGGATGTGTTGTGCGGAGGACCGGTGAACGCCAGTCGAGTGCCTGCCCCCGCAAATGCTCAGATTTGGTAAAACCTGCCGAACTTCCGCTCGCCCGGGGGGGCTTCTCCCCGGCGGGAATCCGGGTTTTCCACATTTGCCCTCGAACATTTCCCCCCACTTTTGACGTAGATTCTTGACAACCCACACCCAAACGCACAGAATCCGGTAACCTCGAGACTACATCTCGACCCGCCTGACATCCCACCTGAATAAGCCGTCAAGTCGGATCCGGACCTGCAGGCAGCGGAATCTGTGGCTGATTTTGTCTGCAGGGTCAACCTGCCGGCAGATGGATGTTGCGGTTTGTGCTGCGGTGTTTTTTTGTTTTGTTGTGCAGTTGGGTTTGGATCGATTTGGGGTTGCGTAGAAATAGCCTGCTGGAACCTGTGGTTTCCTGTTCGGGCCTCTGACTTGTCTGGACAAGCGATCTGCTGTACGGCAGTAGCTTATGCGTACTGTGCCCTGCGGGTTGTCAGCCTGCTGGTGTTTTCATTTCTGGAGAGAGATGGATGATTTCTGGTCAGTCTCGCAGAAGCTTTCTGCACGTCGGATTTTGTGGCGGTGTTGGTCTCAGTCTGGCTCAGTATTTTCAGCTGAAGTCTGCTCAGGCGGACATCAAGCAGTACGAGAGCAAGGAAGGTTCTGCGAAGTCGGTGATTTTCATTTTCCTGCCGGGCGGGATGGCTCATCAGGAAAGCTTTGACCCCAAGCCGTATGCTCCGATTGAGTACCGTGGTCCGATGTCGTCGATTCAGACGAACGTGCCGGGTGTGTTCATCAACGAGCGCTGGGTCCAGACGGCTCAGGTGATGGACAAGCTGGCGCTGTGTCGCAGCATGACTCACGGCGAGGCGGCTCACGAGCGTGGTACTCACAACATGTTCACGGGTTACCGCCCCAGTCCGGCGCTGCAGTATCCCAGCATGGGCAGTGTGGTCAGCCATGAATTTGGGCCGAAGAACAACATTCCTCAGTACATCTGCATTCCCAGCCAGCCGAATGAATTTGCCGGCACGGGATATCTCAGTTCTTCCTTTGCTCCTTTCAGTCTGGGTTCTGACCCGGCTGCTGGTGGCTTTTCGGTTCAGGACCTGCAGTTGCCGGGCGGCGTGACTGACGAACGATTTACTCGCCGTCGCCGTGCTCTGGACGCGGTGAACGAGTATTTCGTGAACAAGGAGAAGGCTGATTCATTGGACGCTGTGGACACGTTTTATCAGCGTGCCTACGGATTGATCAGCAGCCAGCAGGCTCGTGAAGCCTTTGATCTCAGCAAGGAAACTGATGCTCTGCGTGACGCGTATGGTCGCAACACCGCGGGTGCTCGCATGCTGATGGCTCGACGTCTGATCGAAGCGGGTGCCCGCTTTGTGACTCTGACGTACGGTGGCTGGGACATGCACGACAACATTGCTGCCGGCATGAACGGCCAGGTGCCGCCGCTGGACCAGGCATTTGCTCAGCTGATCCGTGACCTGGAGGCTCGTGGTCGCCTGAAGGACACGATGGTGTGCATTGCCAGCGAGTTCGGGCGGACTCCGAAGATCAACGGCACTTCCGGCCGTGACCACTGGCCGAAGGTGTTCAGCGTGGTGATGGCTGGTGGTGGCATCAAGGGTGGTCTGGTTTACGGGACGTCGAATTCGACGGCCAGCGAGCCCGAGGACAATCCTCTGAACGTCGAGGACTGGGCGACGACGATTTACCACTGTCTGGGTATTGTTGCGGACAAGGAATTGATGGCTCCGGGTGACCGTCCGATTGAGATTGTGGACGGTGGCAAGGTCCGCAGCGAGCTGCTGGTCTGAGAGTCACAGGGAACGACGCTGCGGGGGTGTTGCGCGCCCGCAGCGTTTTTGGTTGCGGTGATGTGCCGGGCTTGTTGGTGACTACGGCGCCCGGATGGTGCTCGGGCTGGAAAGCCCGAGCTACGGTTGAGGGTTGTGTGCTCGGGCTGGAAAGCCCGAGCTGCGGTTGGGATGGCGAGGGGTGTGAGTAGGGAGTGGTGTGAGGCCTGGCCAGGGACGGTTGGGTGTTTCGTTTGAATGGAGTCTTCCCGAGTTCTGCTCAGGGGATGAGAACAACGATATGTTTGCAGCGCGTGGTTTTTCTGCTGTGCGGTGTCTGCCTGGGTTGATGTTGATGTTGTCGGTGGCGTTTGTGCCGACGATTGTGGAGGGGGCGGATCCGTCGCTGTCGGTGATCCTGCCCCGGGGTGCTCAGCGTGGCACCGAGCAGGTGTTCCGTTTTGCGGGAGCGCGACTGAGCGACGCCGAGCAGATCTTTTTCTACGAACCTGGTTTTGAGGTTCTGGAGATCAAGGCGGTCGATGCGAATAATATTGATGTGAAGGTGAAGATTGCTGCGGACTGTGCTTTGGGCGAGCACACAGCTCAGGTGCGCACAAAAAGCGGTATTTCGGATTACCGCACGTTCTTTGTGGGTGCGTTGCCGGTGGTGGAGGAGAAGGAGCCGAACACCGACTTTGCTGCTCCGCAGGAGATTCCGCTCAACGTGACGATCTCGGGTGTGGTTCAGAACGAGGACGTGGACTACTTCGTGGTGGACGCGAAGAAGGGTCAGCGTTTGTCGGTGGAAGTCGAGGGCATGCGATTTGGTCAGACTTTGTTTGACCCCTACGTAGCGATTTTGAATGACCGTCGCTTTGAGCTGGCGGCTGTGGACGACAGTCCGTTGCTGAAGCAGGATGCGGCGGCATCGATTGAGGTGCCGGCGGATGGCAAGTACATCGTGGAGATGCGGGACAGTGGTTATGGCGGGAACGGCGAGTGTCGTTATCGGTTGCACATCGGTACGTTTCCGCGTCCGGTGATCACCTACCCGGCGGGCGGTCAGGCCGGACAGGCTCAGGAGATCGCATTCATCGGGGATGCTCGTGGTCCGATTTCAAAGTCTGTGACGTTCCCGACGGAGGGTGTTGAGACGACGGTGATGATTGAGGACGCCGACGGGATTACTCCTTCCGGTCATCTGCTGCGAGTGTCCCCGCATCCGAATGCGATTGAGGCTGAGCCGAATCCGGGTTTTGATACAGCGACGGTGGTGTCGGCGTTTCCGTCAGCGTTCAACGGGGTTCTGCAGGAGCCCGGTGACGTGGACATTTTCCGGTTCACGGCGAAGGCTGGCCAGGTGTTTGAGGTGGAGTGTTTTGGGCGTCGGATTCGGTCGCCGATTGATGCGGTGATGAATCTGTACAAGGCGAATGGCGAAGGGATTACGGGGAACGATGATTCGCGCGGTCCGTACAGTTATTTCCGCTGGCAGGTGCCTGCGGATGGCGACTATGCGATTCGGGTGGCGGATCATCTGAATCGTGGTGGTCCGGAGTTTGTGTATCGGATTGAGTTTCAGGAAGTGAAGCCGGCGCTGACTGTCGGGATTCCTCGAGTGGCCCGCTACAGTCAGTCACGTCAGCAGGTGTATGTGCCTCGTGGCAATCGCTATGCGACCTTGATTTCGGCGGAGCGAGCGAATTTTGGTGGCGAGCTGGTGATTGATAATCTTGAGCTGCCGGCGGGGGTGAAGGTGGTTGCTCAGCCGATGCCGGCGAATCTGAATGTGATGCCGGTGGTGTTTGAAGCTGCTGCGGATGCTCCTCTGGCAGGGGCTCTGGTGGACTTCCGTATGAAGCCGGTGGATACGAATCTGAACGTGCTGGGGCATTTTTCCAATCGTGCGGACTTTGTGATTGCCGGTCCTGGGCAGTCATTGTATGTGTGGAAGGACGTGGATCGGCTGCCCGTCGCTGTGACTCAGGAGTTGCCATTCAGTCTGGAGATTGTGCAGCCGAACGTGCCGATTGTTCGTGACGGTCAGATGATGCTGAAGGTGGTCGCGAAGAAGAAGGAGGGCTGGGACGAGAACATTCAGGTGCAGTTCCCCTTCCGTCCTCCGGGGATTGGAGCGAACAGTGAGATTACGATTCCGAAGGGTCAGACTGAGGCTTTGTATCAGTTGAATGCTGACGGAAATGCGGCTTTGGGCAAGTGGCCGGTGTATGTGCTGGGTTATGCGAACATTGACGGTGCGGCGTGGGGTTCATCGCAGATGGCGACGCTGGAAGTGGCTGAGCCGTGGGTGAGTCTGACAGTGCAGCGTGCTTCGGTTGAGCAGGGTCAGGAGACTGAGCTGGCGATTGAGGTGCAGGTCCTGAAGGAACTGAAGGCTCCTGCGGAAGTTGTGCTGGTGGGCCTGCCGCACAAGGTGACGGCCGAGCCCCTGAAGATTGCTCCGGACACGAAGGAGCTGGTGTTTAAGATCAGGACGGCGGCTGACAGTCCTGAGGGGAATCACAAGAACGTATTTTGTCAGGTGACGGTGTCAGAGAACGGTGAGTCGATTGTGCATGCGAGGGTTGGCAGTTCGGAATTGCGAATTGACAAGCCTCTGCCTGCTCCGACGGCACCTCCGATGCCGGCTCCGATGCCTGTCGCTGCTGCGGCTGCTCCGGCGCCGATGCCGGCACCTCCTGCGGAGAAGCGTCTGACGCGGCTGGAAAAGCTGCGATTGGAGGCTCAGCAGAAGGCTGCTGGCGGGAAGCAGTGAGTGGTTGGTGGTGGGACCGGGGAGGTTTGGCCCTTCGGCCCCGGCCCCTCTTCCCCGGTGGGGGCGAGGGGTGGAGTTGTGAGTAGTGGTTGGTGGTGGGTCCGGGGAGGTTTGCCCCCACACCCCCGACCCCACAACCCCCGTGGGGGCGAGGGGAGGGGGTGTGGGTGGTGGTGGGTTTTGGGGGGTTTGGCCCCCCCCCCCCCCGCCCC
>SXXK01000140.1 GCA_005791255.1 Planctomyces sp. | reverse complement strand
GGGAGATTCCAGTTGCCAGTTGCCAGTTTTCAGTTGCGGACCGGGCTTTCTCTGCCCGGTTCTCGCGAGCGATCCACCGGCGGAGCTCCTGCGGCCACACCTGAGCCTTTCCGCACCGCGACGCAGTCAGTGATGACCACGCTGCTGCTGCCGATAATACTTCAGTCCCGGCACAAAAAAGGTCACTGCCGACATCACACCAAACAGCGACACACTCACGTCCGGAAGATCCGAGGCCGCAATCGCTGCCATCAGCAGCGATGTCCCAAACATCAGCAGCGATTCCACATAAAACCGCCCCGACAAAATCCCGGCCTTCGCCAGAAACACCATCCCCGCAATCACTCCCAGCGCCGGCGAAAATTCCAGCACCCGCAGACCCATGATCGATTCCACCCCAAACAGCATCGACGACGCAATCATACTGCCACCCCACAGATGCGCAATCTGACGCTCCACCGCCGTGATCGGTCCGGCCCGATGCCGCAGATTCCAGAAGATCAATGCCCACAGTCCCAGACCCACCACCCATAAGGTGACAAACGGCCACCGCGCTGAGACCCCATTGAGCTGCATCCCGTTCGTGATCAGGCACAACAACAGCACCACCAGACTGTGCCACATCCACAGCAGGCCCCAGTTCTCAAGAATCGCCGCATGATGCGATTCACGGAACAGGCGAGTCATCACCTGGGCAATCGTCGAAGACCGCGCAGTGACCGGTTCACTGTTCAGCCACGCCCGCAGGTCCGCGGCCAGCGCCGTCGTCGATACATAACGCAGGTCCTGAGGCTTCTGCAGACACTTCAGAACAATCATCTCAAGATCCGAATCCACCGCGCGATTCAGCATCCGAATGCCCGGCGGATCCTGCTCCAGTACCATCAGCACCGTATCCAGCGGCGATGCCCCCTGAAACGGCGGACGACCCGTCAGCATCGCAAACAGTATCGCACCCAGACTGTACACGTCCGATGCCACCCCGATCGCATCCGTCTGACCAGCTGCCTGCTCAGGCGACATCCATGCCGGAGTCCCGAGGATGGCGCCACTTTGAGTCAGACTGTGCAGGTCCGCGGCCCCGGCTGACACCTGGTCGTCCACGCTGACGCGCTTCGCCAGCCCGAAGTCCGTTACAAACGGTGTTCCGTCTTCAGAGATCAGGATGTTGCCGGGCTTTAAATCCCGATGCAGCACGCCCGCCCGATGGGCCGCACCGATCGCGTCCACCACGGGAATCAGCAGCGAGACCGCTTCGCGCGGCGGCATCGGACCACGCTGCAGTCGCTCGGATAATGTCGAACCGGGAATGTACTGCATGCTGAACCAAGGCTGCCCGTCCTGCTCGCCCACTTCATACACCGGCACAATGTTCGGATGCCGCAGCCGGGCAGCCGCCAGCGCCTCAGCACGCAGTCGCTGCAGGTCGATGCTGGATGCCAGTGCCGCATTCGGGATCATTTTCAGCGCCACCGTCCGCTGCAGACTGCTCTGCCGCGCACGATACACCACTCCCATCCCCCCCCGACCCACCTCCGCCTCGATCGAATAGTCCCCGATCTGACTGCCAATCAGCGAAAACAGCGAGTTGCGGCCAGCACGGCGACGCCCGCCGGCCACCTGCAGCACGTCCGCGTCCGACATCCAGCTGCCACTGCCCCAGCCACCGTCACTGCCAGCCCGACGAACCGTCGATCCACCGAGACTGCCCAGGCTGAGCCCGTCCGCGGGGTTCCCGGCCACCGTCTCCAGCAACGCCAGATCCTCAGCGATCCGCGCCGTTGCAAACAACTCACGCAGATCACGCTCCAGATCCGGATTCCGCCGAATAGCGTCCTCCAGACGCACCACCGCCTGGCCACCGCGAGAATCATGCATGAGCTGGTCAAAGACCACCGCCAGACGCTCGTCCCGTTCGTCCGCCGTTTCCGCCATCAGGACCTCACTTCGTTGACGTCAGACGATAAATCCCCTGACCATTCACCGTCTCCAGCATGTAATACAGCTCGCCGGATTCATCCTGTCCAAATGCCAGCACCGGAAATCCCGTCGAAGCAATCGACTTGTTGCTGACCACCCGGCCACTGGCAGCGTCGTACTGCAGAGCCCAGATGCGGCCACTGATGAAGTCTGCATACACATACATGCCCTGCAGCTCAGCCAGCTTCGAGCCACGGTATACAAAACCACCGGTAATGCTTTTGCCCAGCTGATGATCATACTCCCACACCGGTGGAATCAAGGGGTCCTGAGCCGTGGACGGCTTGTTGTTGAACGGATACGACGCCTCTCGCACGCTCCAGCCGTAGTTCCCGCCCTTCTGCACCAGATTCACTTCCTCCCAGAAGTCCTGACCCACGTCCGCCGCCCACAAGTCACCGGTCTTACGGTCAACTGTCAGTCGCCAGATGTTGCGGAATCCATAGGCATAGATTTCCGGCTGAGCCCCCGCGCGGGACACAAACGGATTGTCCGCCGGCACCGCATAATTCTTACCCGACTGATGGTGATCCACGTCAATTCGCAGCAGCGAACCCATCAGAGTTCCCAGATTCTGGCCATGCCCCAGCGGGTCGTTGCGACCACCACCATCACCCAGGGCAATGTACAGATACCCGTCATGCCCAAAGGCAATCGAACCACCGTTGTGATTCGAAAACGGCTGAGGAATCTTCATGATCACAGTTTCACTGGCCGGATCTGCCTTGTTTGGATCGTCCTTTGATATCGCAAAACGCGAAATCACCGATGTTCGCAGCTCCTGCGAAGAACTGTAACACACGTAGAAATAGCCATTGCTGCGATACTGCGGATGAAATGCCAGCCCCAGCAGGCCCTCTTCCGCATCCTTGCGAAAATCCTGCACGCGGTCGCGAATGTCCAGAAAGAGTTTGGCCTCTTTCACCGCTGCATCTCCGGGCAGCACAAAAATCGTCCCGATCTGCGAAGCCACAAAGATTCGCTGACTGCCGTCACCCGCATGAGTCAGCTCAAGAGGCCTCATCGTCTGAATCCGCCCCTCGTCGTCCACTCCCTCATAGCCCTCCCAGGCGATCTCGGGGAACGCCGGAGTCCCGGTGATGTCAAGCTGACCGTCCACCGGATCCGCCACGGTGCCGTCTTCCGACAGTTCGCGAATCCGGATGTTCCGGTAGGAGACCGGATCACCGTGGTCCTGCAGACAGATATGCCCCTTCGCAGCCTTGCCAAACTGCGGGAACTGTGCAAACTTGCTGGCCGCAACTCGCTTGTTCCAGTCGTCGCTGCCTATGTTGAAGTAGTAATAGCTGACTCCGTTGACCGCGACTTCACACTGCTTCGGGGACACTCGCAGATACACATGGTTCCATTCCCCGGCCGGTCGGGTGGCATCATCCATGTCGATGCCCTTGAAACCAACCTGGTTTTCGAACTTCACAGCCCACTCAGGCTTCTGCGGCTGGTACAACTGATACAGCCAGCCAGCCTTCTGCGGATCGCGACCGTCAACATTGTCCTGTACCTGCACCTCAGGTCCCGAAGCCCACGGCCGCGGATCGTCCTCGGTCACCCGAAACATGATCCCACTGTTGCCACCCTTCGAAATTCTGTACTCCAGCGACAGTTCGAAGTTTTGATACTGCTGCGCTGTGACGATGTCACCGGCACCTGAACGAGTTTTCTCCAGAGCCCCGTTGCGGACCTGCCAGCCATCACTGAGCTTGTCCGAACGGTAATTACGCCAGCCCTCCGTTGTGCGACCGTCAAACAGCAGCTTCCAGCCACCACGAAGCTCTCCCGCCGTCAGCTGCGGCAGCTCCTGATTCTTCGGTTCACCCGGTTCACCCGGTTCAGCAGACGCACCCGGTGCCGCGGTCGCACCGATTCCAGCACACAAACCGGCCAGGCACAACATCATGGCCAGCCGACGAAACGCACACACACAGGTCGCAGTCATGTGGGATTCCTGCAGAAACGCGAGTGGAGAACAGTGCGAGCCCCCCGGTGACTCGCTGCCGCAGAGTGTACGGCAAACGCGGGCGGAAATCCAACCGACGTTGTTGGGGAGTTCCCCCGCCCGCCCAACACGCCCCGCCGCAGCTCGGGCGTCAGCCCGAGATCTGTGCTGCAGGGTCTTCGCTGCGGGTGTTTTTGAACCACGAATGGACACGAATGTGCACGAATTTTTGCAGCTCGGGCTTTCCAGCCCTGGATCTGTCCTGCCAGGATACGTCGTTTTTGCACGTCGACTGTACCTGCCGGCATCAAAACTGGAAATTTGTCCCACGCGTCTCCGGCCCGAGCCCCCCTTCTGCAATTATGGACTCCGCCCCCGCAGGGCCGCCTGACCGCCTGCCTCGCCAATTCAGCATGGCTGATTTATACTCCGAAAGTCTTCGGCTCCTGCCGTGCCGCACAACTCAAAACTGCTCCCGGACCTGCCTGCATGAATGAACTGATTCGCGCTTCAGCCGGCAGCGGCAAAACCTATCAACTGTCCAGCCACTTTCTCCGCCGGCTGTTTCAGGGCCAGCGCCCGGATTCGATGCTGGCCACCACGTTTACTCGCAAAGCCGCCGGTGAGATTCTGGGGCGAGTGCTGCTGCGACTGGCGGAGGCTGCTTCGTCCGCAGAGCAGGCAGCCGAGCTGGAGGCCGCACTCAATGCCGGCACCATCACTCGCGAAACAGCCCTCAGTATGCTGGCCGATCTCACGCGCAGCCTGCACCGGCTGCGCATCTGCACGCTCGATTCCTTCTTCCAGCAGGCTGCTCGCGGGCTGACCCTGGAACTGGGGCTGACCCCCGGCTGGACCATTGTGGACCCGCATGTCGATGCGGACCTGCGGGAACAGGCCATTGATGCCGTGCTGGCTCAGCAGCTGCCACAGGATGCTCAGCAGCTGATGCAGATGCTGGCCAAGGGCAAGCATCGTCGCAGCGTGCGTATCCTGATCGATGAAACTGTGCAGGATTATCACGAGCTGTATCAGCAGACTTCGGAATCCGCATGGCAGCAGATTCCGCGCGGACAGCGGCTCACCGATGACGCCAAATCACAGCTCGTTCAGGCTCTGCAGGCCGCCGAGCTGCCGGCTGACAAACGCATCACCAAAGCCCGCGACGAAGATGTGCGACGATTTCAGGCCGAACTCTGGGAAGATTTCATTTCGACCGGAATTGCTGCCAAAGTGCTGGCCGGCGAAAGTGTCTACCAACGGAAAGAGCTCAGTGACGAGGTGCTGCACCTGTATCAGCGTCTGCTGCAGCACGCCCGGGCGGAAGTACTGGAACGACTGGCACTGCAGATGCAGGCCATTCGCAGTCTGATTTCAAGATTCGACACCGAATTTTCAAAGCTGCGGGCCGAACACGGCTGGCTGGGATTCAGCGACGTCACCCGTGTGCTGGCTCGTTCGGTCGATGCCGCCAGCGGTAAACGCCTGAACTTTCGCATGGACAGCAGTCTTCGCAACCTGCTGCTGGACGAGTTTCAGGATACGTCCAGTGATCAGTGGAAGGTGCTGCGGCGACTGGTGGATTCGCTGCGGCAGCACGCCGATTCCAGCGTCTTCTGCGTCGGCGACGGCAAGCAGGCGATTTACGGCTGGCGCGGCGGCATGGCCGAGATTCTGGATGCTGTGCCGGTGGCGGTACCCGGGATTCGTGAAACTGGTCTAAATGCCAGTCGTCGATCGGCACCAGCCGTGATGGACGCGGTGAACCGTGTATTCCAGCATGCGGCCAGTCATCCGGAGCTGGCGGAGTACCACGATGCTGTGGCTCGCTGGCAGGAACGTTTCCCGGAACATTCCACCGTGCGCAGCAGCGAATCCGGCTATGCGGTGTTTCGCACGGAGCCGGAGTTCGAGGGTGAGACGGCGGCCGAGCGGCGGGGACCGCGATTCGCATGGCTGGCGCAGCAGATCGCGGAGCTGCATCAGCAGCTGCCCGGTAAGGAAATCGGAGTGCTGACTCGCGGCAACGCGGCTGTCGCACGGCTGGTGCATGAGCTGACTGCTCTGGGAGTGCCGGCCAGTGAGGAAGGCGGTACGGCACCAACCGACAGTCCCGCTGTGCTGGCCGCGCTGGCCATGCTGCAGTTTGCGTCTCATCCGGCCTGCACTGTCTCTCGCTTTCATGTCAGCCAGTCACCACTGGGACCGGTTGTCGGGCTGACTGACTGGCAGGATGATCGGCTGGCCGGGCGTGTGGCCCTGCAGCTGCGGGCGCGACTGGTGGATGACGGCTATGGACCGTTCCTGCAATCGATTTCGGAGTCCATTCGCAGCCAGTGTTCTGCTCGTGATCGTCTGCGAATGTCGCAGCTGGTCTCGGCCGGCTGGCAGTTCGATGAAACCGGGTCTCTGAATCCCTGTGATTTCATCCGACTGCTCGAGAACAGTCGATTCCAAAAGAAGCGGAAGGCTCCGGTCCGCGTGATGACGATTCATCAGAGCAAGGGGCTGGAGTTTGACTGTGTGGTGCTGCCGGAGCTGGACACCAGTCTGTTCAAGGCACCCGAGGCGGCAGCCGGCAGTCCGGCAACCGGGGAACCGGCGGACCGGGTCTGCGTGTGGGTCAACCGCAGTCTGCGGCAGCTGCTTCCTGACAATCTGCAGGCGGCATTCAGCGAGACGATCGGGCAGAAGGTGGCGGAGAGTTTGTGTTTGTTCTACGTGGCCATGACTCGGGCCAGGCGCTGTCTGGTAATGCTGTCGCCGCCGATGGAAGGCGGCAAACCACCGAAGACCTTTGCCGGCCTGCTGCTGGCCGCCCTGTCCGACAGGACTCAGGCCGGTCCGTCGGAAACGATTTGGGAGACCGGGGATCCGCAGTGGTTTGTGGAGCGACCTGCGGCGGCAGCGAAGTCGCGTGGTGCGCGTGCTGCGTCAGTGGCTGCTGCTGCGGCGG
>SXXK01000139.1 GCA_005791255.1 Planctomyces sp. | reverse complement strand
TTCGCAAGCAGATTGCCTCAGCTGTCAACCTGATCATTCAGGCCAGCCGACTGCAGGGCGGGTCCCGCAAAGTCACCTACATCACGGAAGTGATCGGGATGGAGGGCGACGTGATTGTGATGCAGGACATCTTCCGGTTCGTGCAGGACGGCATCAACGATCAGGGCAAGGCCTGGGGACATTTTGAATCCACCGGAGTTCGCCCGCGGTGTATCGAACACATGGAATCGTCCGGCATTCGCCTGCCGGCCGGCCTGTTCGCACAGCGTGCCATGCGGTCGATGTGAAACGGATAACCGATTATGAATATACAGCAGTTGATTGACCCGGTTTATCTGATCCTTGGATCAGCGTTCGTCAGTGTTCTGGCACTGGTGCTTTGGCTGATCTCGGTCTTCACGGATCGCTCGGAATCCGATTTGGAAGCCCGACTGACGGCTTTCACCGGCCGCACCACGACCACCCGCACGGAAGTCGCCAATGCCATTCTGCGGGATGGTCTGACGACTGCTCAGTCCATGCTGGGCCGTCTGCTGCAGCGCTTCGAGAATTTGCCGCTGCTGTTTCGTCAGGCGGATTCCCCGCTGCGGATCGAACAGTTCATTGTGCTCTGCATCGTCCTGTGTGCCGCAGTCTTCATCCTGCTGTTTGCTCTGCAGTTGACGGTTCCCACACTGGTTGGAGGGGCCGGTACAGCATTCCTGCTGCCGTGGATCTGGCTGCTGATGCGGCGTCGCTCGCGTCTGAAATCCTTTGAAAAACAACTGCCGGATGCATTGGAGCTGCTGTCCCGGGCGCTGCGGGCCGGTAACAGTCTGGCCGCCGGACTGAATGCCGTCGCCAGCGAAATGCCGCAGCCGATCGCCGGTGAATTCCGAGCCGTCCATGACGAGCAGAATCTGGGACTGCCCATCGATCAGGCTCTGCGGAACATGCTGCAGCGAGTCCCGAATATGGATCTGCAGTTCTTCGTCACCGCCGTCAACATTCAGCGTCAGGCCGGCGGAGACCTGGCAGAAATCCTCGGAAAAATCAGTTCGCTCGTGCGTGAACGCTTCAAGATTCTTGGTCAGGTGCGAGCACTGACCGGGGAAGGTCGCATGAGCGGCGTCGTACTCATGGGGCTCCCCATTGTTCTGTTTATGGCAGTGTACGTTCTCAATCGTGACTACATCATGATGCTGTTCCACGAGGAAATCGGACGGCAGATGCTGTACGCCGCAATTGGAGCTCAGTTTGTCGGCGGCTACGTGATCCACCGCATTGTGAACATCAGAGTCTGAAGTCCCGCGGAGCATTGAGGAAACCCATGGATCTGACCACCATACTCCCCTACTCCATCTTTGTTGCTGTCACAGCAGGATTCTGGACAGCCTCAAGCCTGCTGCTGCGCCGCAGCACACGCACTTCAGCGCGGCTGGATGCACTGCGAAATCCGCTGCTGCGACAGCGTCGTGACCCGGTACTGTCGGCCGCTCGCATGAATGCCATGTCGTCGCTTGTTGAAAAGGCCGCACCGGCACTGTCCCGCGCACTGGAACCCAAATCCGAAACCGAACAGAGTCTGCTGCGAGTACGACTGGCGAATGCCGGATTTTCACGCCCGACAGCCGTCCGAAACTTTCTCGCCATCAAAGCTCTGTCGCTCGGACTCGGCGCCGTTCTGGGATTGATGTGGATTTCGCTGCGATCCGCATGGGCCGGAAATGCATGGATGATTCCCGTCGTGCTGGCATCGGCCCTGTTTTATGCTCCGGAAATCATCCTGTCCTTCATTCGTTCGGGGCGCAAGGACAAAATCTTTCTGCAGCTGCCGGATGCGCTGGACCTGCTGGTGGTCTGCGTGGAAGCCGGACTCGGCCTCGATCAGGGCATGCGCCGCGTGGCTGAAGAACTGAACCAGGGAGCTCCGGAAGTCTGCGAAGAACTGGCCACCGCCAATATGCAGCTGCAGATGGGCAAGCCGCGCCGCGAAGTTCTGCACGATCTCGGGATCCGGACGGGAGTTGATGACGTCAAGGGACTGGCCGCCATCCTGATCCAGGCCGATCGCTTCGGTTCATCCATCGGTCAGGCTCTGCGAGTGCATTCCGAGACCATGCGGGTCAAGCGGCGGCAACTGGCGGAGGAGAAGGCTCAGCAGACGGCCGTCAAAATGATCTTCCCACTGGTGCTGTTCATTTTTCCGGGCATCTTTGTCGTGCTCGTCGGCCCAGCTGCAATCCAGTTGATGAACAATCTGGTCGAATGACGCGTTACGTCAGCTTAATCCGCCACAAAAACAGAAAGACCACCGAACAATCGCTGTTCGGTGGTCTTTTGTTTTGTGCCGACGTGGTCAGTTCGTCGGTGCCGAAATCCGGCGATCAGGCCAGTTGTTTGCGGCGGTTAACCAGCGTCCGAATTCGCTCGGCCAGCAGGGCTGCGTCGAACGGCTTGCGGAACGTTTCGTTGAACACAGAACGGTCAAAGCCTGAAGCATTGTCTTCGTCGCTCAGCAGACCGATCAGAACCGTGTCGGTGAACTCATTGTTCTTCCGCAGATTCTGGGCAATCATCAGAGCTTCTTCTCGACCCATCACAAAGTCAATCACCACGCAATCCGGGTGAATCGACTCTGCCTGGATCCCTGCTTCAAAGCCACTGGCAGCAATTTCGATCTTAAAGTCGTCGTTGGAAATCATCTCGTTGAGATTCAGTCGCGTTGAAGCGTCTGAACCGACGAGCAGAATTTTCCCGAGCGCTTCATCTTCCAGTTCTCCCAGCGGCATTCCGTGTTCCTTGAGGAACCGAATGAGGTGCTCGCGAGGAATTCGACGATCCTGTGAACCAGGAATCCGGTAGCCTCTCAGCCGGCCGGAATCGAACCACTTGGAAACTGTACGCGGGGCAACTTTACAGATCTTTGCTACCTGACCAGTAGTGAAGATCGTCTTCATGGGCGGGCTCTCCAATCAGTACTCAGCACCATCCGGGTCTCCTTCCTGAAGTACCGGATTGCCAGGCCCGTCATCAGATTCCGGCGTAACGGTTCTCACACCGTCTGCTGTCGCGAGCAGCCTTCATCTGAATCAGTTTGTCGGCCCGGCGAGGGTCGTTCTCTATTTGGATTGCGTGCGGGCAATCCCAGTGCCTTCACAAGGCACTTTGAGCACAGCTCAGCTGGAAACCGCCGAAACGACTCCCCTGCCTTCTCCGGACATCCCTTCCGTTACGGCAGACGCTGAACAGGCCCCCCGGCGAATCAACCCGTCGTGCTTCCTGGCCTCCCCGCAGCCACTGCAGAAGCTCCGCAGCAGCCACCACCACAGGATGACAATCGCCACGATATTGTTCGTCGTTTCGACAGCAGCGACTTTAAGCTCTTTGACTGCCCTGCCATGTCTGCACGTCCGAATGCCCGCAACGGCTGCAGGGGTCTGCACATTCGCAGGGGCCTGAATCGGCAAAGTCTGCCGCCGCCGGCAACGGCCCGCCGGCCCCGGCAGCGCTCAGCAGGCTACCACACAATTTCGTGAAAAGGCTGTTAATTCCGATGTTTTCACACCCTCGAGCCAGCCTTTCACCGCCTGTCACCGTCAGTTCTGACCGACGTCACACCCTCGCACAGCCCAGTCGCATTTTTTTTGCACAATCCGGAAAACCAGCGTGCACGCCCGAATCCGGCTTCCACGCGCGAACCATTTCTTTGCCGCAATCCGGACTAGGCGGCCTTCTGCCGACGGGCCGCCGCAAGGAAATTGCCCTGCTCGTCCACGTCCTCAAACCGCAGGGACAGTCGCCGCGAAATCCCCGACTCCTCCATTGTCACACCGTACAGCACGTCCGTCACTGCCATCGTCGGCTTGCGATGAGTAATCATGATGAACTGGGTGTTCTGCTGGAAATCCCGCAGCACATTGACAAACCGCCCGATGTTGGCGTCATCCAGCGCGGCATCGACCTCGTCAAGAAGACAGAACGGACTGCTGCGACTGCGGAAAATCGACAGCAGCAAAGCGACCGCTGTCAGAGTCTTCTCGCCACCGCTCAGCAGCGAAATGCTCCGCAACTCCTTGCCAGGTGGCCGCGCCACCACGTCAATCGAACACTCCAGCACATCCTCCGGATCCTCCAGCACCAGATCCGCCTCGCCACCGCCGAACAGCCGCCGAAACAGCTCACGAAAATATCCGCGAATCGTCTCAAACGACTCCAGAAACATCCGCCGACTCTCCACATTGATCCGCCGGACCATCTCCCGCAGTGCATCCCGAGCCGCTTCCAGGTCCTGCAGCTGCGTCTGCAGCCGCTGAAAACGCGATTCCAGTTCCTGCAGATTCTCCAGCGTCTCCGCACCCACATGTCCCAGTTTTCGCAACTGTTTTCGCAGCTTCTCAATCTGCTGCTCAACCTCGGAACGCATGGCCGTAAACCGCACTTCGTCCTGCAGAACCTCGGCGGCAGACGCATCAAACAGTGCCGCCTCCTGCCCCCGGCCCGTCGTGTCCGCACCCGTATCAGCAGGCTGCTGCCGCAGCCATACGGCGATTGCCGAACGGCCCTGCTCAACCGCCTCCCGCACCTCCAGCTGAAACTCTTCGCGGATTCGGTCGGCCGCTGAACTCAGAAGATGATCGATGCCCTGCATGCGCAGTTCAACTTCATGCACACGCTCCTGCTCACGCCGCAGCACCTCCCGCGCCTGCTGCTCTGTCTCGCTGGCCTGCTGTCGTCGCGACCTCAGTTCCCCGCGACACGCAGCGTCCACCACAATCGCACCGCTCAACTGCTCTTCCGATAACAGACGCTCGGCCGTTTCAGCCGCCGTGTTCAACTGTGAAAGCAGCAAATCCCGACGCCGCTCGGTCGCCGCTGCAAGCCGACGATCGGCCTCCTGAAGCTGCTGACGACGCTGCTCCAGTTCATCACGAACCGGCTGAAACGAATCCTGCAGCCCCGCCAGGCGTTCCTCCAGACGAGTCAGTTCCAGACTGGATTCGGTACGCCCGCGTTCCAGCTGCTGCAGCTCACCCTGCCGCTCCGCCACCGCTTCATCCACCTCACGAATGCGGTTCTCAAGTGCCTGCAGCAGGTGCTGCCCGGACTCCAGTTGAGACTGCGCATCCCGCTGCCGCTGCTCCAGCTGCTGCAGTTCCAGCTCAATCTGACCGCCGTCATCCGCCAGCGCCCGCTCTCGACGCTCACAGTCCTGCAGCAGCCGCTGCTGCTCGGCAAGCGCCGCCTCAGCCTCCCGACAGCTCTGCACCTGCTGATTAATCCGCACACGCGCCGCCTGCAGCTGATCGTCCGTCGAACTGATACTGCCGGCAATTGTCCGCAGTAACAGCTCCCGCTGAGCAATCTCGTGCTCCAGCCGGTGCAGATCGTTCCGCAGACGCCTCAGTTCGCTCTTCCGTGACAACAGTGCAGACTCATTCCGCACTGTTCCCGCAAACAGCGTCCCGTCTGACTCCACCAGCTCGCCCTGCAGAGTCACAAATCGCCCGGCGCCACCCAGTGCCGCGTGCCAGTGCAGGGCATCAGCCAGGGTTTCCGCAACCCACGTGTCCGCCAGCAGATGCGAGGCCAGATCCGGCAGACTCTGCGGGGATCGCGCGAGGCCATCCGCACGCCCCACAATCCCCGGCTGACCGAACAACTGCACCGTCGCTGCCGTTTCGCCGCAGAACACCGAACGTGCCACCGCACTTTCACTGCGTCCGTCAGACCAGGCCACTCGCGCTTCCGAACCGCTGAATCCGAAGTCCTGCAGCCGACTGCGACTGCGATTCCAGTACAGCTCATCAGCCCCCGGCTCGCCACCCGCATCCGTCTGCCACGGTGCCGTCTGCCCCCGACGCAACTCGCCACGCAGACGCGCCGCATCGCAGCCACCCGCAGACTCAATCGAAACAAACCCCACCCGATCCGTAATCCTCGCCCGCCCGGAATTCAAATAATCAATCAGCGGCTGCAGCTTCGCCACCACCAGTAATTGAGCCCGGCCCGACAGCGCAATTTCCAGCAGCGCCGCCTGCTCCATATCCACGTCCAGCAGGTCGGCCACGCTGCCCAGAATCTGATTCCACGGCTCCACATTCGATTCTTCTGCACGCCGCAGAATTTCCCGAACACCAATCCCGAAACCCTCCTGCCGGTCTTCCAGATCCTCCAGCACCGCCCGCCGCGCCAGCAGACCACTCCGCTGCTCTCGCAGCTCCGCCAGCGACTGCTGCCCTTCCGTACGCTCGCCCAGCAGCTTGTCACGCTCCATCAGCAACTGATCGGCCGCGTCCTCCGCCTGCTGCAGATCCGCACGAGTCTGCTCCAGACGGGTCTGCAGCAGCGGCACCGAACGCTGATACCCGTCCGTCTCGCCACCCAGCTCCAGCGAACGCTGCCGCAGGACTTCCCGGCGAGCAACCGTCTGACGCACCTGATTCCGCAGCGCCGCCAGCTCAGAAGTCATCCCCGAATTGATCTGCAGCTGACGCAGCTGCTCCTCACGCCGCAACGCGGCCTGCGCCCGCGCACCCGCCAGCGATTGCTGCACAACCGCAATCTCATGCTCAGCCGCCTGCACCTGCTGCCGCCGACGCTCACACGCCGCTCGCTCACTCGTCAGGCTCGACTCAATCGTCGACTGCTCCAGCTCAGATTCCTGCACCCGCTGCCGCAGCAGCAGCTGCTGCCGACTCAGACGCTGCAGATCCGACTGCAGTTCCGTGTCACGAGAAATCTGATACCGCTGAGTGGTCTCCAGGCTGGCCAAACGACTCCGCACCTCGCTCCGCCGCTGCTCCAGTTCCCGCAGTCGCTCATCCACCTCGACCAGTTCGCGTTCCGCCTGCTGCACTTCCGCCAGCGCCCGCTGCTGACCCGCTTTCAACTGTTCCAAACGTCCGGCCGCACCAGACTGCAGCCGCTGCAGCTCATCACGCTGCACCGATTCACGGCGATAGTCGTCCGCCGCCAGCCCCACCCACAATGCCTCCAGCTCACGTGACGCCGCCTGATACTTCGTCGCACGCTGAGCCTGAGAACGCACGGAATTCACCTGCGTCTCAACTTCCTCGACCAGGTCAGCCAGTCGAGTCAGATTCTGCTCAACACGCTCCAGCCGCTTCAATGCCTCAGTCCGCTTCGTACGCAGCCGACTGACTCCCGCCGCCTCCTCAAAAATCAAACGACGATTCGCCGCGTTGGACTGCAGAATCTGATCGACTCGACCCTGCTCGATAATACACCACGCCGCTGCACCCGCACCCGTACCCGAAAATAGTTCCCGGATGTCCTTGAGCCGCGCAGCCCCACCGTTCACCAGATACTCAGAATCCCCCGACTGCCACAGCCGACGACCTACCGAAACTTCGTCCAGCTCCAGCGGGATAAAGCGACTGCGATTGTCAAACGTCAGCGTCGCCTCAGCAAACTGCGAACCCGCCCGGCCCGAACTGCCGTTGAAGATGACGTCCGTCATCTCCTTGCCACGCAGACTCTTCGCACTCTGGTCACCCAGAATCCACTTGATCGAGTCCACGACGTTGCTCTTTCCGCTGCCGTTCGGCCCGACCACCCCGGTGATACCCGCTGGAAAGTCGAAAACCGTTCGGTCCGCGAAACTCTTGAAGCCAAAGAGTTCGAGCGACTTGAGCATTCGTCAGAACTTCCCGGCCCGCCGCAGGACTCACACCCCACGGCAGGCCCAAGATTCAGTGCAGTTCCCTCAGTTTCATTGCCTCAACATCCCGCCGGCTGGTTGCCGTTCAGGGCTCCGGCTCCGCTTCCGGCTCCGTCAGATGCCCGAACGGACGACGGAACCGACTGAAAAAGCCCGGTCGAGCCGATTTCTCAGACACCTCGGCGGTCTCAGCCGTCTCAGGCTCTGCGTTGTCCGAATCATCCTTGTTCGACTCCGTCGCAGCTTTGTCCGCATCAGCCGCTGCCGACTGCTCGCCCGGCCCTGCGGCCACCTCCGCATCGGCATTCACCGCACGTCCGGGACCGCTCACCGGCGCCCCTTCCACGCTGTCGCCCTCGGCATCGGACTCCTCCTCCAGCACCTGCATCTTCGGACGACCCGTCGCACTGGCTCGAGCCTTGTCAGCCTCCGTCACACGGCTGAAATCCAGACTCTGCAGCTTCTCGGCCGTTTCATTGTCAGCAGCCTCCGTGGCATCCAGCGTATCGAACAGTTCGGGCACAAGTCGCGGATTGCCGACCCGCCGAGCTTTTCCGGAACCGGTATCTGACTCCGTGGCCGCCGCAGCATCACCCGCCGCGCTGACTTCCCCGCCCTCACGCTCATTCGTTCGACTGAACACCCGCCCGGTCTGCGGCAGTCGATCAATGCCAAACGGACCCATCAGGTTGCGCTGCGAATCAGCCTCCACCAGGAACTGCACAACGTCCGGATACGACGCATCCAGTTCACCCAGTACCCGCAGAATATCCGCCAGGCGATTGCGCACCTGGTAACGTTCCGGTTCAGCATCCAATGCATACCGGATCACCTCCACAGAATCATCACCTGACTCACCAATGATCCGCAGTCGGTCTCCCGCGTTCAGCACGGCCGGCAGACGCAGCCCCTGCTCAGCTCCGAACAGCGTCACTTCCGTCATCCGCCTGCGCGTCACGTGCACCATCGGTTCACCATCGCTGTCAATGACGTGCACAACGTAGCGGTTTTGAAATTCGATCGGATTCAGGAACGGATCCCGCGGGTCCAGCTCTTTCAAGGCACGCAACGCTCCGTAGCGGGTCTCGAGAGACCCCGTGTTCATCAGGTCCCGCAACGCCATAATGGCTTCCGCGTCCTCGCGAATTACCGACAGTGCCACCAGAGCATACACGCGGAAGGCCGGCTGATTCGTCGCCGCCTCCTTCAGCACTGACACACCCGTCGGGTCACCAAGATATGCAAGGCTCTGAGCCGCAGCAAAACGCACTTCGAAGTTGTCGGATTTCAGAGCGTCCCGCAGGAAGGGAGCCGCATCCTCGCCAATAGCCTCAAGTTGCAGTGCCGCCGACTGACAGCGCTCCGAATCCATCACGTCTCGAGCCAGTGACTCCATCCGCATCCGCCGCGAAACATCCGATTCCTTCAAAGCAATACTGCGAATCACCGCCTGGTACCGCGGAATATTGTTGCGATACTGAGCATGAGCCTGCAGGGTGACCAGGGCGTCCGTCTGGGCTTCGGCACAGGAAATCTTCTCACCGTACTTGTTGTATTTATGAAACCTTGACGAGACAGCTTCAGCCACTCGCTGGGCATTGCGGATTCCGCGTTTCTCCGACAGCAGCATGATCCGCAGGTCGCGATCAATTTTCGAAATTGCCCCGCCGGGAATGGTGCCCGCCATCAGTTCGGCCTGCCGTTCGCCACGCACTTCCTCCACACCCAGCCCCGTCAGGATGGCGCCACCCGCCACCGCGTACTCCTGCGGACGCAGCGAGACCTGATTGTTGATGTCA
>SXXK01000011.1 GCA_005791255.1 Planctomyces sp. | reverse complement strand
CCCGTCTGTGACTGCAGTGTGGACGTGATTTGGGATCCCAGTCCCCCGGCGGTATTTCGGGTCGATGCACCACAGGAGTCGGCTCAGCCTGGCCAGCCTCCGCTGTTCAGGATCCGTGATTTGCGGGATGACGAATCGGGGTTGCAGCAACTGCGGGTGTATCTAAGTCCTGAGGATGAGCTGGGGCTGCTGTTGCCAGCAGAGTTCGCCCGAGGGCAGCAATCTGATGAGCTGTTGGAATGGCGTCCGGATCCGCAGACATGGCAGCGGATGCAGGAGCAGGCCCAGGCGCAGGGGGGGCGTCTGTCGCTGCGTTTCGAACTGAAGGACAATACCGGGCACACAAGCGAGATCAAGCTGCCACCGTGGAAACCAGGTCAATCGATGTTGCCGGCGACTGAGGCCCCCGGGCCAAACTCGGTGGTTGTGAATCTGCCAGCTGGGGGGGGGTGGCGAGTTACGCTGGAAAAAAGAGGAAGTCCGGCGAAGATCCGCACCATTCAGCCAACCGAACCGAGAGCAGTCGTTTTCGCAAAACTCGAAAAAACGACTCACAGGCTGATTGTGACGGATGAGCGGGGCGTTGAACGAATGCAAAAGACGATCAGTGGTGATCAGATCAGCGACGATGGTCCCCTCGAGATTTCTGTGTCAGACTAGTGTCTTACAGGCCATGAGGACTTGTCTGTCGGTGTGGTACACGGACTGCGGCAGACAGATCGGGAGGCGGGATGACTTATTACTTTTATCAGGCAATCGAATGGGGCCGCTGGCTGGTGGGGCTGGTGCCTCGATCCAGCATTGGACCGGCACGCTACTACCTGATTATCCACTATACGTTTGTTGCTGTTCTAACTCTGCTGCTGGCGTACTTTACGCCGGAATTGCAGGGCGTGGTGAAGCTGCTTGGTGCAAACACGGGCCTGCCGGATTTTGTTGTCCGCTGCTGGTATGGGATTCTGTTTTTGGTTGTGTATGGGCTGGTCCGCAATGTGGTCTGGCTGCTGTCTCTGTTGGGCCCTGAAGGATGTTCAGATTTCCCGCAACTGGAGGCAGACTGGCGTGAGATCCTTTCAGCGCTGGAGCGGGAGCGACTGCCCGTTGACGAATTGCCCCTGTTTTTTGTGAATGGACTAACGCCAGAGCAGGAAAACAATGCTTTTGAAGCGGCATTTCAAAGTATGGAAGGGAGTGCATGGAAAGTGATCGCACCCCCGAGTGCCAGTAAGGCGGCAGTGATCCGCGCGTATGCGAATGACGAGGCGATTTACCTTTGCACTCCGGGTGTTGGTTCCACCAGCATTCAACTGGGGAAACTTTCCCGCGGTGGACAGGGCGCGCGGGTTGAGGCAGTTGGTTCGGCGGGGGATTTCAGCAGCGTGACCGGGACAATGAAAGCCGGTGCCTTGCCGTTTGGAAATGCTCGCGGCGGCCCCGTGAGCGAGGCACATTTGGCGTCTTCCGGAACGGAACAGTCTACCGCGCCAGCAATAAAATCTGTGGCGTCAGAGGCCGCGCCGATGGGTACGATGCTGCCGGGATCGCTGCAGAGGGTGATGCAGACCGTCAGCCAGTTCAGCAGCAATGTGGTCAAGGGGGTCGGTCGGCAGCGACTGGATCCGCTCTCACAACTGGAACTTCTGGCGGGACAGAGGCAGCTGAGATATCTTTGCGGACTGATCAGTCGTTCGCGTTTCCCGTGGATCGGACTGAATGGACTGCTGCAGGCCATTCCGCTGTCGTGGGCATCTTCAGCGGACTATGCCCGAAGCCTTGCGCCGGCCATTCGCCATGACATCGTGGAAATTCATTCGGCAATGCATCTGCAGTGTCCGTTGGTGGCCATGGTGACGGAACTGGACGATGTGGCTGGGGTGCGTGATTTCATCATCCGGGGGGAGCGAATGCAGCCGGGGCTTAGAAAATCCCGGGCAGGTTCCAGCTTCCCGGCCGGAGCGGAGGTGAGCGACAGGCATGCGGAATGGCTGGTGGACGCTGGGTTGCGGTGGTTCCGTGGGTGGTCTTACCGAGCCTTTGCGGAGGACCTCGATAATTCTGAAAACACCAAACTGTTTCAGATGGTATGTGAACTGGCAGAGCGTCGGGAGGGACTGACGTTGTTGTTGCGGGAGATTTTCTACAGAACGCTGCAGCCTGCTGTGCGGCTGCAGGGGCTGTATTTCGCTGCCACCGGGAAAGCCAACACAGAACAGGGGTTCATCCATGGAGTCCTGCGCAAACTGCCGGAATGTCAGAATGATGTCGCATGGAATCCGAGCTTTCTCAGAGACCGGCGGCAACGGAAGATTTATACGGTGTCGTGTTTTGCTGGATCGTTTGTTGCCCTTGCGATTTCGGTTTATGTGCTGAGGGGACTGCTGAAATAGCGGATTGGCCGGACTATTGGGAAGTGCCTGAGCTGTGGGAGAGAAGGACAGATGTCTTCAACTGGCAATGGAAAGGACTGGCGCGGCGGGCGACCCGGGCGACCGCAGTCGTCCTCGGGGCAGCAGCCTGAGCCGGCTTGGAGGCGAAAAAAAATCGCTCCAGAGGCAGGGGGAACGACCCGTCGGTCATGGCGGAAGATTTTCGTGGCGGGCATGTTGTGCCTGCTGCTGGTGTGCCTTGGCATTTGGATATTTCGTCCACATCGTAATCACCAGTTTATCGCAGTACTGTATCAGGGCGGTCAGACTGTACTTCCCGATGAAGTTTCATTGTGGAACGGAACTGCAGAGGATTTTGCTGGCTGGCAGCCCGGAGATCTGCCGCCGGGAGTGCAAATCCAGCGAGTCAGTGGTGAGAGTGACAGTGGTATTGCGGCTGCGATTCGGCAGTCAGCAGGTTGGCTGGAAGACATGGGGCGGCAGGTAACCTATGGTTCCGTAACGTCCGAAACCGTGTTGCTGTTTATTCAGACTGGCGTAATCCGCGGCAGTGACGGGACGATTCGCCTGCTGAATCGCCTTAAGCCCGGAGTTGCTCAGAAACTTGAATCCTCCGATCCCGGCGAAACCTCAGAAGCGGTCAGTGACTTACAGGATGCTCTCAGAGAGTTGCTGAAGTCACGTCCGCTGGCGAAGATTGTGGTCCTCCTTGATTTGCCGGCATCTCCGCATGCTGGGCGACTGGGATTGCTGTATCAGGAAGCACTCACTGACTTTGCAGCCTGCGTGCAGGAAGAACCATTCCGTGGACGTGTGGTGGTCGTGCAGTCAGCGGGGCGAGGACAGGTTAGCTGGCCGTGGGGTAGCGGGGGGGAAGGCCAGACGGCCTTCGCCCGGTTTGCCCTGGACGGGTTGCGCGCTACAGGGGCCGGCGAGCTATCAATTTCTGAATACCTGAAGTACCTGAAAAAGAAAACAGAAGCGTGGGTCGAGAAGACCCGCGGCAAATCCCTGCAGACGGTGCTTGTGCACCCTCCCATCGAGTCCACCAGTGGCTGGGCAATGCTGCAGCAGCCCCTGTCAAAGTCCGCTGTGGCGGAAGGAAGTGGCCCGCTGGACACAACAAAACAGAAAGTAACTCTGCGGGAACTTTGGAAAAAAGTGGCCCTCGATGCGGATTGGCCGCGCGATCCGGAGTTGACGGACCTGCTGAGGGGCGCTGAACTGGCCCTGCTGACGGGCAGTACAAACGATGCGGACAGATTGCTGGCGGCCGCACAGCAATTGGTGGATGGTATTGGACGACAGACAAGTGCTGAGACGTCCGCAGTCGCCACAATGGGAGACCAGGAACTTCCAGACTACGCGGAGGTGCTGGCTGCTGGCTGGGATGCCTGGCAAACTCGCTGCAGTCCCGCGTTGCCCGAGGAGCGGCGGCAGCAGTTGGTGGACACGCGCCGGCAGGCAGAGCAGGCCGCGCTCGCCACAAAGACAACCGCAGATCGTCTCGAAGCTGTGACAATGCGAGCGGAACGGTTGCTTCTGAGGAGTGAGGACGAAACCTTTCTGGAACAAACCCTGGCAACAGACTCGGGCGGACTGAACTTTGCCTCGGCAACGGCGCTTTGGGACAGTACGGAATCGCTGGCGAAAGCCATTGAGGACGCTCGCAGAACCCTGTGGAAAGCTACACCGCATTTGCCGGGTTATCTGGAATGGTGCGCTGCTACCGACGTGTCCCAGGCTGACGACGCCCTGCAGACTCGGTTACAGCAGCTGGTCGGGCTGGATGAGCCGGCAAATCCTGAGGAAGCTGGGGTCCCGCGGCAGGGGGACAGTCTTCTGCTTCAGGAGCAGACGATCCAGAAGGGAGTGCTGCGGTTGACTTCCCAACTTCGACGGCTGCACAGGCAGGTACAATGGGTTCCTGACAACGATAGTTCAGTTGAGACTCTGCGGCAGAAGATTGCGGACATCCGACAGTCTGTCGAGCAGTCGGATTCAGCATGGGAATTCCTGCAACAGACACTGGCACAGTTTGCCGAGCAGAGTCTGCAGCAGTGCGCTGATCCGCAGACAAACTCAACGCTGGAGCTGCAGGAAAGTTATCATCGCCTTGTATTGCTGTTGTGCTGCACCAGTCTGCAGCCGGAGACGCGTTTCGAATTGCTGGACCGGGCCGAGGCTGCGGACAGGGTCCTGCAGAAAAAGACGGATGACTCCGCGGTAGTTTCCAGGCCTTCATTGTCCGCATGGTCATCACAGTCGCTGCGATGGCAACTGCAGATCCTGCGTTTCATGCAGTCTGAAAATGAGGCGATGGTCCAACTGCTGCAACGAGCCTCGGGCGGCGCATCCACCGCACCACAGTCCGACGAGAGCAGTCTGCTTCGCAGGTGTTCTGAATTGCGAGTCAATGAGATCCGGAAAAGCATCGACCTGGCAGCGGAACAGCAGTCGGCCCTGCGTCTGGAGTCACAGATTCTGGAATCGGCTTTGTTGTCCGGGATAGACGTTTCGGCCCTGCGTTCGCTGCGCAGTGGTGCCGTCAATCCAGCCGGACTGCTGACTCGCCTGTGGTCGAGAGATTTCCGCCGACTGCAGGGCGAGCGAATTCGGATGGGGGGCTGGCTGGACGTCAATGCCCCTGAAAGTGGCTGGTATCTCCGGCAAGCCCGTAACTGGTGGCCGGAATTGCCTGAGTTTCGGGAATCGGGCCCGGCGATTGCTGTCGCGGCACTGCCGGACAGGGTCTGGCTGGCCGATCCGGAGCTTTTCGAGGAGCAGTCCCTGGTCTCGTTGCGTGTGACCCCAACAGCCGAGGCAGCGAAATTTGACGGCACGGCGGTGTTGCGGCTGCAGGAATCAGCGGCAGACGCAATGCTGCGATCCAGTGAATACCCGATTCGGGTCGCACCTGTGGAAGGACCTGACGGCGCCACCAGCTGTGAGTATCAGCCACAATTGCGGAGTGGTCGTCAGTTACGGCCTTCCGGGGCAGCTTCGCTGACGGTGCAGCGACAGTCTTTTTTCCGGGGAAGAATGGAGTCGGCTGGGGCACTGCTGCAAGTGGATGCGGCACGTCAGTGGAAACAGACCTGGCAGCCTGCCCAAAAGTCGGACCGGGCGAGGTTGCACGTCAGTGTGCCGGAAGGACGCCCTGTAGTCTTTCTGCTGGACTGGTCAGGGTCGATGAAGGAGCAGGTGACATCACAACAACCAATTCCTGACGACAATGCCCCTTTTAAGTCGAAAGAAGCAACGACTGCGATTCTGGGAATCGTGGGAGATCTCGGGCGTGACCGCAGGAAGAGTCTGCGAGTATTCGGGCATCGCTGGATTCAGGAATCGGGAGGTACGGCACGGGAGAGCAGTTTCGAATCACAACGTGACCGGGAGGGCTTTGAGCTGCCATCGGGGCGGCAGTTTTTTGATGAGAGCGAGCCCTGGACACAGTCCGACGGATTGATTTTTCAGGTTAATGACAGGCAGAAGTTCGTGGACGCGTTCCGATTGCTCGAGGCATCCGGGCCGTTTGGACAGACTCCTTTGTATCAGTCGCTGAGGCAGTGCCTGCAGTACGAATTGAAGGACACTTCTGGTGTTGTGGTGGCCCTGACAGACGGTAGTGATTCGACGGCAGATGAAAACGACCGGGTCGACCTGCTACGGCAGTTGGCAATGGACCTGCAAAAGCGGCAGGAATCGGGGCAGATAACCAGGATTCAGCTGGTCCTGTTCAGCCTTGACGTTAAGGACACGGAACAACTGAAGGCTGATCTGGCGAAGGTTTCGCAACTGCAGCCGTGGCTGGAATTGCACGAAGTTCAGAACAGGCAGCAGATTATTGACAGCATTAATCGGTCTCTGACGCCGGAGCCGCTGCAACTGCTGACGGCAGAGGGTGCACCCATTCGCGATGTCAGCCACAACAAGAGTAATAACGCGGGTGAAACAACCTATGACCTTGACACATCTCCCGGTTCCTTTCAGCTGCAACTGAAAGGAACTGAAATCCGGACGCCAATACTGGATTTGTTCGCGGGGGATGAGCTTAAGATGGTGATTGACTGGAAGCTGGGGACGTTTGTCGCGCAAAAACCGAAGGTGTCCAGGCAATCTCGGGTACGCACTCCGTTATCAGACTCACAGCCGAGCATTCCGACCTGGGTCGGCCAGATCGGTGGTATGCGGCGCCGACCGGAGGCTCCAACGGAGCTGGAAGTGGAGATTGCACTTGGCAACGACGACAATCGTAAGTTTGGCATGGTAAGACAGCCGACGGAAGTGGGATTGCGGTATCGTCCGGCGGGAACAGTACCTGTAGAGGAACTTCCGGATGTGTCGATTACGGAAACGTGGATCGCGGGAGAATTTGGTGTGCCGGCGTGGCGAATCCACTTCAGTCAGTGGCCCGAGCGTCGAAACCTGCTGATCGAAAGCTGGTGGAAAATGGAGCGGACTCCGACCCAGCAGACGGTAGTGCTGACGGCTGCCCAACTGCGACAGCGAGCGTCAGGCGAGGGCTGGCAGAAGCTGACCGTGGGCGGAGAAGAAGTGGAGTGCACGGGCAGCTATCGTCCTGAAGGGCTTCGTTTGGAGGTCGAGCTGCAAATTCCGGGCTGGGATCAGCTGAACGAGCAGCAGCAGCAACAGCGGCGACGCGAACTGTATGGCATGCGTGTGGAGGTGGGAGAAGGTTCGCGGCAAGGTTCTGCATTCCAGCCGAGCCGACTGGCGAAGCTGATGCAGGTGGTTCGGCTGGAGCGAGGACGCGTGCTGTTTCGGTATGAATTTCCGGAAGGCAGCGGCCTCGCGGAAAATGCGGACGTGGAGATTGGATTGACGACGGAGCGTGCACTGCGGGACGGTGCCTTTGTGGCAGACGAGCTTGAGGCGGACTATACGAAATAGGCTGATCGGGTAGCTGTCCGTCTGTTCGCTGCCCACATGCTGAGCACCATCAGGAAGGTAACATGGGATCACATTCACTGAATTGGGGAGACGGTCTGTTTTTGCAGCCGCATCATTTTCAGCAACAGGACCGGCTGCAGCAGGAGTTGCTGCGCCGCACGGTTACATCACTGCAGCCGTATGCTGAGGGGCTGTTTGTTCTGGAACTGGATCGCGATGCGCTGGCCAACTGGCGGATTTCGCTGACCCGCTGTCAGGCCCGCCTGCCCGATGGAACAATGCTTCGATTTCCCGAGGATTGTCATATTTCCCCGGTGATGATTCCGCGTTCTCTGTTCCGATCGCCAGATTCCCGCGTGATGGTCTTCCTCGGGATTTCCGAACTACGGCGGGGGGAATCTGCCGTCAGTGGCGATACTGACGGTCCACCGCCGCGTTACCGGGTGCACCGTGAGGAAGCCGAAGATGAAAATCGGGCCGGCAATCCTCAGGAAATTGAATTCCGGCGGCTGAATCCCGGAATTTTAATTGGTCAGGAGTCGTCGGCGGGGTACTGCAGTGTTCCGTTGCTGCGTCTGCGATTAGGGGCATCGGCTGAAGCGCCTCCGGAAATCGATCCGGAGTATTTTCCGCCGGTCCTGCATCAGGAAGCCTGGCCGCCGCTTGTCGAACTTGCAAGATCGGCTTACGACCGCCTGGGGGCTCAGGCTGATCGAGAAGCTCGACAGATGATCGATCGAGGGGTGGCTTTCAGCAGCGGTCAGCGCGAGGACTTTGAACGCATTCTGCGACTGCAGGCCCTGAATTCAGCGCTCGGAGGCCTGGCACCACTGCCGTTCGAACGCAACCTGCACCCGCACGCAATCTACAGGGAGTTCTGTCGCGCGGCGGGACAACTGGCACTGTTTCGTCGGGAGCGGCGACTGGCAGAACTGCCGCTTTACGACCACTACGATCTGGCCGGGTGTCTGAGGCGTGTGTTTCAGTTGCTGCAGCTGGATGAAGATGCTGATCCGGACTACAGTCGAATCGCTTTTGCCTGGCAAGGTCAGCAGATGGCTGTTCGGCTCAGACCGGAATGGGTCGAGCCGGTCTGGAGTTTTTATATCGGCGTTGAATCAACCCTCAGCAGCTCGAAAGTGGTTGACTTTCTCTCCGCCCGAAGGCTGGACCTGAAGGTGGCCAGTTCGGAACAGGTGGAGCAAATCTTTCAACAGGCAGCCCGCGGACTGCAGCTGCGACAGGCGCAGGATGTCCCTCGCGTATTCCCACGGCAGGACTGGCACTACTTCCGTGTGGAACGAAACGAAGCGTGGGGCCCGGTTGAGAAAACTCTGAATCTGGGTATCCGGTTCAATGACAAAATGTCGGAGCGTGTTTCGTCCTCCCAGAATGCTGTCGATGTTCTTGATCGGGAAGCAAACCGCATGGAGCAGCTTTCCTTTTCCCTGTTTGCGATCCGATCCTGACGGATTCCGATCCGCTGAGGTGCTGTTATGGCCGTATCCCCCGTAATGCTGGCAGAACCGTTTTTTCTAAAAGTCCTGAGCATCGTCAATCGTACGACAGCATCAGACTCCGCCTCACTGGGCGATCTCAGCAAACGGCTTAAAGATGACCTAAAGCAGATGGACGCCAAGGTGGCGTCCGGACTGGCTGACCTGTCTCATGGAGATTGGCAGACGATCAAACGCATGCTGGTTTACTGGGCAGATGAAGTCCTGACTGCTCGTGTTCCGGAATGGCAGAACCATGTTCTGGAACTGGACTGCTACGAAGATCGTAATCGGGCGTGGAAATTCTACGTGGAAGCGGAAAAGAATCTGCCGACGGCTGGTGCTGGCTGTGCCGAATTGTTCTACCTCGCTGTCGTACTGGGTTTTCGCGGCGACATCATCTCCGCCTTTCGACACGAACTTGGAAAGGATCTGCCTGGAGGCAGGACTGATCCTGCTGAAGCTCGCCGTGCGTGGGCGCAGACCCTGCAAAGGCAGATTCGTGTTGAGCAGGTGCCGCCGCCGGCTGGAGAACCTCTGGAGGGAGATGCCGAGCCGCTGTCCAGCGATTCCGTGCATACGGCTGGCATCGTCCTGCTAATCATTTCCATCCTGTGCCTGTTCATTGTCAGCATATGGTACCTGAAGGATTCCGGCCACGCTCAGCCGGATGGGAATACGGCCGCGGAAAGCAACAGTTCCGTCGCAGACGAACAATCCACTGACACACCATAAAAAGTTACAGCCTCTGATCGCATAATCCATGGACAAGTGCCCAGTTAGTGAAACCGTCGCCCGACATCCCTCCCACCGATCTGTCTGTGCGGGGCTATCAGGGGGCTCGGTTCCGTAGGACACTGCTCGCCTCAGCCAGGCTGTCACTCGAAACAAGTGCTGAACTCAATCGTATCAGTTCCTGCAGTCATTCGTGGAGAATCGCTCAAAAGGCCACAGGTCTGGCCGAGCCTCGGCAAAAGGTGTGCAGATTGCCGCAAAGACGTCCTGATTCTTCGGGCGCCGCCAGTCGTTTTGAAGTCGACTGAAACTCTTCTATTCCAACAGTGGCTGCGTGCGACGATGTCGCCGAGTCCGCCCTGCCGGTTCATCGAGGCTGCCAAAGCAGTTGGCCTCAGACTCGAAACAGGTTCGCTTTCCCATCGCACCCTTCATCGTTTACCAGCATCGCTGGAAAAAAAATGGCCAGCCTGCAGGGCCGGCTGGCCATAGCGACGGAAGGAGCAACGTCGATGATATGACTCAGCGAGAAACAATCTCGGCACCTGATCGAGCGGACGGAAGATACCGCTCGGGAGCCGATCTGAATGTCTTCGCATTCTCCGCAGAGGAGAACATGTACGACCGCCCTTCATGATTGATCAGAAACCGGCCATCTTCGATAGTACCGCTGCGGACATATGCCACCGGATCGCAGCCACCAAATGCCACGGCAAATTTTTCAGGCTCCGCATCAAACCGGGCCTGAGCCTCAGCAGAGGAAAAATGATAGATTCGCCCTTTATGTTCCCGACTGAATGCAGGATCTGCACGTCGATATTCGTGAT
>SXXK01000138.1 GCA_005791255.1 Planctomyces sp. | reverse complement strand
CCACAGGCAGTCGTTATCCCAGTCCCGCAGCGGAGCGTCCGGTGCCAAAAAATCGCTGGTCATTGTCTGCCACCTGCCCATTCCGGGTTCCAGTCCGGAATGCCACCGTTCTGAACCTGCTGAAAATACAACTGGTGGAACGGGCGAGTTTTTGACATCGGCGTTGATTCATTCACGAGCAGTGGTCTGGTCTGTTCCCACCAGTCGTCCCAGGCTGTCCGCATCTGCCGGACCACATCCGGGTGCTGGTCACTGACATTGGTCTTCTGGCCGGGGTCAGCCTCCATGTCGAACAGCAGTTCGTTGTTGACGAATCGAAATTTCTGGCTGCGGATGCTGAAGTTTTTTAGTTTGAAATCATCGGGATCAGCGCCTGTGGGCCAGCGTCCGACATGGGTGAACAGATACCGATCAGTCCACTCTGCTGCAGGATTCCGCAACAGTGGCAGCAGGCTGCGCCCCTCCACCTGTCCGGCCGGGTTCTCGGCCCCCGCCAGTTCGGCCAGCGTCGGGAAGATGTCGATATCGCCTGCGATCCGGTCAACATCCCGTCCGGCGGGCCAGCGACCGTCACCACGGACGAGGAATGGCACACGAAGTCCGCCTTCGTCGGGCGATCCCTTCAGGCCTTTCATTCCGGCATTGAAGAATGGCATGCGGTTTCCCTCGGGTGTGTTGCCGAGTGACTGCCCTGCTCTGCCCGAACCACCACCGGTCATGCCGTTGTCAGACATGAAGATCACCACGGTGTTTTTCATCAGGTCATCGCCATGCAGGTGCAGGAGCAGTCGACCGACGTTATGGTCGATGTTTTCGATCATTCCATAAAACGCCGCCTGATCTTCTCCGAAGCCGGCCTGCAGGAACCTCTGTTTCCAGTCGTCAGGTGCGAGATATGGTGAATGCGGGGCGTTGGGGGCCACATAAGCAAAGAATGGCTGACTCTGTCGCGACGTGCGATGAATCCAGTCGATTGCGGCGGTGAAGAACACGTCGGTGCAGAAGCCGCGAGTCTTTTTGAAGGTGGTATTGTGTCTGATGATCGGATCGAAGTAGGAGTTGTCGGGGACGTCGGCACAGCTGCAGTCATAGGCCTGTCCGATGCCGCCTGCACCGTGGATGAACGCTTCATCAAACCCGCGTCGATGCGGCTGATACGGTTCTTCATCACCCAGATGCCACTTGCCAAAGATGCCCGTCTGATAGCCGACAGATTTGAGAGTTTGTGCGAGGGTTACGGCGTTGAGCGTCATTCGCTCTCGTTCAAGAATTGTGTGTGTCACTCCGTTTCTCATGGAGTGTCGGCCGGTCATCAGGGCCGAGCGAGTGGGGCTGCAGGTGGGGGAAGCGAAAAATCGCGTAAAGCGGGTACTGCGGTCATACAGGTCGTCAAGATTCGGCGTGCGGATCCAGGGGTGTCCGTGTCGGGCCAGCGGCGGATATCCCTGATCATCCGTAATGATCAGGACGATATTGGGCTGGCGGGAGGCGGTCGGTTCATCGGCTGCCCGGAGCTCTGCGGGGCCGCCGAGCATCAGCAGCAGGATCAGTATGCGAAATTTCATTGAGTGGAATCCTTGCGTCAGCGAGCCGTCCAGCCACCGTCCACAGTGAGCAGGCTGCCCGTCATGTAGCTGGCAGCGGGGCTGCAGGCCAGCAGAGCTGCTCCCTGCAACTCCTTCAATTCCCCCCAGCGATTCATCGCTGTGGCACCGATAATGTGCAGACGGGCTTCTTCCGTATCGGCAATCGGGATGTTCATTGGAGTCAGGAATGGTCCGGGACAGATGGCGTTGCAGACAACTCCGGTCTGTGCCAGTTCCAGACCGAGCGCCCTGGTCATCTGCACGACGGCTCCTTTGCTGGATGTGTAGGGGGTGCGGTTGGCCAGGCCGACAACACCGAGGGCACTGGCGATATTGCAGATACGACCGTAACGTCGCGAGGTCATGTGAGGAATTACGGCGCGGCAGGCAAGCCAGGTCCCGTCCACGTTTGTCCGCTGAACTTCGCGAAACTGTTCCAGGGAAAGCTGATGAATGGGACCACGAATGTTGATCCCCGCACTGTTGACCAGTACGTCGATGCGCCCGGCCTGATTCAGGACCTGCTGTACCATGGCAGTAACGCTGTCTTCGCTGCCCACATCACAGGCGACAGCGAAGCTGCGAGCACCCCAGGCGGACTGGATTTGCGCCGCCGTTTCCGAGGCTTCCTGCAGGTTGCGGCTGACAATGACCGTTGCGGCACCGGCTGAGGCCAGCCCGGCGGCGATCACAGCGCCCAGGCCCCGGGCGCCGCCAGTGATCACGGCCACCTGTTCATGCAGATCAAACAGTCGAATTCCGGGCAGCGTCTGCGGATTGAGCAGTTGGTCTTTCACCGATGTGGTCCGTAACTGGTAAGGGGTGGCTCAGGCTGGAACGCGACCGAGACGGTCAGTCGTTTTTGTATTTGGAGTGGCAGTTCTGGCAGGATGTGGCAACTTTGGACATGGCGGCTTCGAATCCTGAAAAGTCGCCGCCTTCGGTCGACGTGCGAATCGCCTGCGCGGCTTCAACAACCGCATTGCCATAGCCACGGAATTCGTCGTCATCGTATCCGTAGCCCTTGTCTGTGGCGATCTTTGCGAGCACGGCGAGGATGGCGGCTTCGTGCTGGGCCATGGTTTTTTTGCTGGCCAGCGCATCGGCTGAACCGATTTCCGT
>SXXK01000137.1 GCA_005791255.1 Planctomyces sp. | reverse complement strand
CGTACTGAAAAAATCAATCCGCACCTGACTCAGCAGCTGCCGCAGTGTCACCGCGGCCCCCGTGCGACACACCCCCGCCACATGCAGTCCAGCCCCACGACGGTCAGCACCACGCACCTCCGCCACTTTCCGCACCCGCGAAACCCGCTCAGAAAACGAAAAACGCCAGCAGGACACCGCCAGAATCAGCAACCCCGCCCCCAGCCAGATCACACGGTTCCACAGCAACAGCCCCGACAACGTCACGTACTGAACATTCTTTTCGGCCACGGTCCAGTAACGAGTCTCCAGCCCAAACGTGCGAATCCCAAACGGATCCAGCAGCCCGGCCAGCCGCTGATTGTCCAGATCCGTCAATAAACTGGCCGAAACACTGTAACTCACCAGCAGCAGTATCACTCCCAGGAATGACACGATCGTGCTGCGAAACAGCGTTGCCAGAGCAAAGATCAGGGCCCCCAGAAACACAGTGTTCGGCAAACCAAACACCAGATAACCCCAGACATGCGCCGACCACGAAATCGGGCCCCAGCGATCCGGAACATTGCCCGGCCCCCAGCCAGCCAGAATAATCCCCAATGACACACCCAGCAGCGGCAGCGAAGCCGTCAATGTCGCTCCGAAAAAACGCCCCAGCAGATACGACAAACGACCGATCGGCTTGCAGAAAATCAATCCACTCGTCTGACAGGAAAAGTCCCGCGTCGCAGCAGAATTCACAAACGCCGTCGTCATCAGACAGCACACCAAACCCATCACCGCATAAAACGTCTGGATCACATGCGGAGCATTCCGGTAGGCGTTGTCCAGACTGCCGCCAATCCGCACGTTGTCCGAGTAAGTCGCTGAAAATGCCAGCACAGCATTGATCAGCACAAACACGTACAACATGAATCCACGCAGCCAGTACCACAGCTCAAAACGAAAAAATGCACCAAACATACCGCAATCTACCCCCGCAACCCAGCACCACACCCGCCGCAGCCGTAACGCACACAGACAGCACTCACACCGCCTGATTCACCAGCGAGAAAAATACGTCCTCAAGGTCCGGCTCTACCTGCGAAAATCCGTCCCCAGGAGCCGACTCGCTCAACACATGAATCAACGGTCGACCAGCCACCAGCTTGGTCGAAATCACCCGATACGCCCGCCGATGCTCCTCCAGTTCCTGACGAGCAATCGATTTCTGCCAGATCATCCCACGCAGGTTCTGCTCCGCCTGCGCCAACGCACCCGCATACACAACTCGCCCACGATGAATGATCGCCATGTTTGTGCACAACTCCTTCACGTCCTGCACAATATGAGTCGACAGGATCACCACGACGTTCTCACCCACCTCCGACAGCAAATTGTAAAATCGATTCCGCTCGCCAGGATCCAAACCAGCCGTCGGCTCGTCCACAATCAGCAGCTGCGGATTGCCCAGCAACGCCTGAGCAATCCCGAAACGCTGCTTCATACCACCCGAAAAACCACTGATCGCCTTCTTCCGATGCTCAAACAGATTCACCCGCTCAAGCATCCCCTCCACCACCTCCCGACGCTCACGCGCATTCATGATCCCCTTCAAAATCGCGATATGATCCAGCATCTCCATCGCCGATGTCCGCGGATACACACCAAATTCCTGAGGCAAATACCCCAGCAGGCGACGCACCTCCTGCTTCCGCGACAACACGTCCAGGTCCCCCAAAAACACAGTTCCGGAATCCGCATCCTGCAGCGTCGCCACCGTACGCATCAATGTCGATTTGCCGGCTCCATTCGGCCCCAGTAAACCATACATCCCGATCGGGATCTCCAGACTGACGTGATCCAAAGCCTTCACGCCGTTCCCATACGTCTTGCACAACTGATCAATTCGCAATGTCATCGCCAGCCTCTCTCCAGCCAACGCCACCTCACCAATCACCCATGGCCCACTGTTTCGCCGGCCACCACAAAATCCTGGGAAAATCATCCCGCAATTTCAGAAATCTCCGGGATCAGTCACCCAGCCAACCCAACTCAGCTCAGCTCAATCCACCCACCGCACCTTGTAGGGCTTTGCATCCATAAACCGGATCTCACCCCCCGGTCCCAGCAGCTGCACCCGCGATGACCAGCGTCCCACCACGATCCGACCGCTCACAGGATGCACATCCGCCGACTTGACCTGCACCTCGCCACCCAGCTCCGGATGCGCCCGAAATACACCACGATCGCGGTCAAACAACTGCACAGTTGCCCCGGTTGTCAGCAACAGGTCCGCTGAACCCGGCACCGCCCGCAAATCATGACCATCATCGTCCGGCAGACGCCACGACTGGTCAGGCTCCAGTGAAGGCTTGTCCGATGACCAGTTGGCCAGCCGATAACGTCGCAGCTCGTCAAACCCCAGCGCCCACAGGCACTGTCGTCCGTCATCCCACAGCACCCCATGAGCAGAGCGGAGCGGAATCCGAAAAACCGCCGCCTCAGCCCCCCGCATATCAAACACCTCCACATGATCACCACTCAGAGAACTGGCCACCACCACGCGATCACCCGGCAACAGATCCAGCGAATGCGCATTTCTGGAAGTGGCCCGCCAGAGCACCTTACCCGTTGCCCGCTCAAGCACCGCACAACCACCGTTCGATGCACACACCAGCACCCGACGACCACCGTCCACCACCTTGCATTCGTCCAGATGATGAAACTGCTTCCGCACATCCTCCGGAATATCGGCCGCCTCCTGACCACTCCAGCGCCACAGCCTGTTCACTCGCCCCGCCTCTGCCTCCCCGGCATCCAAAATAAAAACCTCATCACCACCCGCAAATATCAATTCATCAGCGCGAACACTGTCCGCACAGATCACCCAAAACAGCGCCAGACAACCACAGGCAACCCACGAATTCCGAATCACTGCCATCGGTACACTCCCCAACACCTGACAATCCGCGTCCCTTCACTCCCTGCACATTCTCCCGAACACCGTACCCACGCGCCAACTCAACCCCTAACCCTCGGCATCGCACCTCATGACTGCGAGCACAGACGCACCGGGACGATCTCGGGCGTGACGGCGAAACACACCCTCAAACTTCTCTCCTCCCCGCCCTCTGTGCCCCCCTCGTTAACACACACACCACGCCGCCCCAGCAGACCAGAGCAACCTGCCCGGGGCGACGGGAGCATTCTACGTGTTTTGTCCCACTGCAAATCGCAACTGGCACCCCTCGCCCCTGGAAGGGGAGAGGGGCCGGGGGTGAGGGGTACAAACACCCTCAAACTTCCCTCTTCAGCATCCCGCGTTTCCCTTCGAGGCTTCGCGTGCGCCCAACAATCCCCAGAACCTCCTCTGGGCCCTCTGTGGATAAAAAAATTCTCTCGGACGTTTCAGAACACTGGGGTCGGGGGCAGATTGGCACGTCTCCCTGTAACCCCAAACCAGCCGCCGCAACCACCTGCCTCGCGCCCCGAAAACTGCAGTCACGCTGTCTTCGCGACACCAAAACACCGCATCACCCTCCAAAAATCTCCGCCCGATTGGCCTCCGTCAGCAACGGCGCCTGCAGACGACGCGGATCCTGTGTGTCTCGAAACAACAAATCACCATGCCCCAGCAGCTTCTCCGCACCTCGCACACCCAACAACATTCGTGATTCCAGATCACGCCCCATCTTCAGGCCAACGCGAGCCGGTAAATTGGTGTCCAGAGGACCACGGATTGTGTCCCGACTGGCCTCCTGAGTCGCCAGGATCAGATGAATACCGGCCGCTCGAGCCTTTGCGCCGAGGCGACATATCTTCGATTCAATCTCCCGACGCTCCCGACGACCACGACTGATCAAATCCCGATACTCATCACAAACACACACAATACGCGGCAGACGTCGCCCCGACTGCAGCGCCGCATCAGCTATCGTGTCAGCACCGTTCATCATCGCATATCGAGCCTCCATCTCGGCACATAACTGCTCCAGCACCTCGCCCACAGGCTGTTCGTCCGGGAACACCAGCGGCTGCAACAAAAACGGTGAATTCCGCAGCGCATGAAAGGCGTTCCGCTTCGGATCAATCACCAGCAAACGCAGGGTCTCAGGAGTATTCCGGATCATCAGTCCCGCAATCGCCATCCGCAGCCACTCACTCTTGCCACTGCCCGTCGTCCCCGCCACAAGAAAATGACAATGCTCCGGCTTCGACAAATCCGCACAGATCAGCTCACCTGAAAAATCCACGCCCACCGGCACCAGAGTACTGCCGAACGACGACCGCACTGCCGACAGACTTTCGCGCACCTCGTCAAACGTGATCACCTGCCGGTCCGGTCGCTGCACGTCCAGCACCAGCCGGCCCCGGCCACGACTGATAAACGGCTCCGCACCCAAACCGAGGCGAATCTGCAGTTCCGCCGACCGCTGCTCAATCGCTGTCACCCTCGTACCCAAACCCGGAATCAGAGTAAATCGAATGAACGAAGGACCAACCACCACTTCGTCGTCCAGTGTCACCAGAACTCCATATTCGCGAAAGGCAGCCACAATGCGCCGGCCCAGCTCCCCGCAGTCCGTCGATGACTTCAGATTCCGCCGCGCAGCCGCTCCACTCGAAATCACATTACCCCCGCCAGCTGCCGACAACACCCCACCACCCCGCTGCTGCGCACCTGAAATTGCACCCGCAGCACTCGCGGCCGAAACGGCAGCACCCGGCGCACCCCCGGACGAAACACCCGCCAAGCGTCCAATCAATGCCAGCAGCTTCCCACGGACAGACTCCAGCTGCTCCACCGTCAGCAGCAACTCATGACGCTCCGGAGCAAAACGGATCAGGGCCAGGGCCCCACCGGCATCCAGCGCCAAACCACGCCTTCGCGACAACTCCCCCAAAATCAAATGATACAAACACGCCTGACCCAGATCCGCCTCCGGACTCGTACTCCCCGTTTTGAACTCCACGACACACCAGCGATCCACACCCGCCGGACGACATACCCAGTCCGCAATCCCCACCAGTCGAACCGTATCACTCCACGCAGGATCACTCAGCTCACACTCCACAGGGACCTCTGACTCAAAACACTCCGCCAGCAGCTGCCACACCGGTTGCTCAACTCCCCGACGGCCCCCGACACCAGGCAACTGATGGCCACGTCGCCACTCCAACTGCACATGCCAGGCGAGCTCTGCAAACCAGTCAGCAGCAGCCTGCATTGCCTGCCAGAAGACCAGCACCTGCGAAGCAGACTCCCGCAGCAAAGCACAACTGCGAGTCAGTCGAGGACCGACCACAGACTCGTAAAGCCGCGCCCTCGCTGTCAACTTCCAGCTCGTCAGATCAGCCGGACCTGCAGCCAGTACACCCAGCAAACCTGCTGCCGAATCCCGCGACACCAGAAAACTGAGCCCCTCATGAAACCAGCGGCCCAGTAATGCTGTTGTTGCCAGCGAAGGCTCACCACCAGCCACTCGATCCGCCAGATACAAAGCGTCGCGGACCTGACTGACCGTCAACGTCACTGCCATTGTCGTTTCCCTCAGGGTACTGCCACGGAATCATCATCATCCGCAGCCACCGCCCGAAACACCAGCCTGTCACCATCACCCAGCACACCCACAACATGCGAAAATCTTTGCGACAACGCAATCAGTTGCTGCGGACTCACTCCGAGCTGCTCCGCTGCCACCTGCAGCCGCAAGACCGGCTGCTCCGCCAACAACGCCTGCAGCGACTCAAACAACGCCGTTTCCTGCGACGTCTCATCCCCCGCTGATAACGGCTCCAGCACCTCCCGCACAAACTCCTGCACCTGACCGGACATCTGACCGCGAAACCACTCCTCAAAGACTCCCGGAGGCACCGTTTCACCAGCACAGGACAGATCGCCGGAACGAGCATCCGACAGCAGAGCACGCAGCGCATCCAAAGCCGCCAGAACCTCCACCGACGGATGCACCACCTTCGTCCGACCATCCTCCTGCAACTCACGCAGATACTGCTGAGCCCGCCTGGCCGTCCGTGTCACTGGCACACGCGCGTCCCGAATCACCACCAGTCGATCCAGCCGCCCACTGCCAGCCTGATCCCTCAGTCGCCTCAGCTGCGCTGCCAGTCTGGTCATGTTCGAATGAATACAAATGCTGACACCCACACGCCCGGATGACCCCCGGAACATTGCCGGCACGTCTGCCAAACCCGTATCCGCTGTCACCTCCAGATCAGGCTCCAGCATCCGAGCGACCATCGGCAGTGCATGCCGCAAAATCTCCTCTGAACGCTCCGCCCGACTGCCGCGCACTTTCTCTTCAACAACCGTCCCCCACACTTCCTCCAAAAATTCCGACACCGCACGCCGCGAACCACCCCCCGCCGCTGCCGCAGCATCGCCGAGCTCAGGCAGCGCTTCAGCTGCAGCCATCGGACTGTCAAAACGATCGGCACAACGGTTCAGCAGCATTCGCGGAGTCACCCCGCCATTCTTAAACAATTGCACGACATCGATATCCTGCAGCGGCCAGAATGCCTGCTGAACACAATCCGCCGGCACCAGCTGACCGGTCGCCTGCAAACGACCGGCAATCAGCTGCCGCGCCTGATCGCCAGTCAACGGGGACAAACTGATCCGACCCGCAGACGTCATCCGATCGTGATCAGCCGCTCGCGCCTCACGCTGCAGACGATCCGCATACGCCGACTGAACCGCCGCTATCAACAGCACATTGCTCGTTGCGTCATGCAAAGTACTGACCAGCTGACCAAAGGCAAACAATGCCGCACGATCCTCAGGCCCCGTCTCCAATGCCTCCACCTGATCCAAAGCAATCACCACCGGCAAACTCTGACCCGCCAGACGACACAACATCAAAATCGTACGCCGCGCCTGATCCTCCCGCTCCTCATCACCCTCGTCCGCCTCCTCCAGCTCCAAACGGTTCAAAGCCGCTTCAGGCAAAGAATCCCCGCACAGCCACGCCTGCAAATCCCGCCGATGACGACCAAATACCAAATGCTCAAGCACTACATGAGTATTCCGGTCCAGCTGCAGGTTGCCGGAGATCTCGCCCACCAGCTCACTCAAACCCTGCGGATGCTCGTCCAGCATATACTCATGCCACGGCTCCAGATCACCCTCCGCCACACGAATTTCCGCCAGGCGATGATACAAAATCCGATCAAACTGCGAACGACCATCCGGCAGTCGCCGAAACCAGTCATTCACCAAAGTCCGACGAACCGTCCGCCAGATCATCCGCGGACTCGTCTGCAGACGCACCCACACAAACAACGCCTCGGCACGATCCGATGCCGCAGGCTGAGTCGGAGCAAGCGTGGCCCGCAGACGACTCAGCAGATGAGTCTTCCCGCTGCCCGCTTCACCATGAATCAACAGAGCCGTCGAACGCTCTGATGCCCGCACCGACTGCAGTCCCCGCAAACACTCCAGAAACTCAGCCTCATGGATCGAGGGCACGTCGCCCCCCGGAGTCTCCCAGGGATCCGACATCACCGTGTTGCGAAATGGATTCATCACTGCACCTGCCCGGTACGCAAAGCCATACCCACGAAATACTGACCCTCACCATCCGTCACCAGCTCGTCCCGCTCCACCACACTCAAACTGCTCGCAAAATCATGCCGATGCAACACAATCCTCCCGGCTCGCGACAACTGCAATGCCAGCTCATCAAACTGCTTTTTCGGCAATCCAGCTGCCCCCCGCAACACTCGCGCTGTCACCAGCGCCCCACGATCCGCACCCGCATCCAGCTGACGCATCAGCCGCACCAAATCCACCGACGGAACACTGACCGCAGCGGCCGCAGATGCAGCAGTCGAACCCGTGGTGGCACCCAAAGAAATCCCCGCCGACTCCAGCATGTCCACCGCCGCACGACGCAAATCCGTCGCCGAAACGGAAGCCGCCCGCAACTGCCGAACGACCTCACACAACTGCTCACGAATCGGTTTCAGCCACGGTTCAGGGGAAGGCGGAGCAATTCCCCAGAGCAGCTGTGCGGATTTGCCCGCTTTCATTGCCGGATGACGAAAAATCAAATTCTGCGCAGCCAGACGATCCAGCAGCTCCACGTATCGCACGTCATCCAGCCACTTCACACTCGCCCGCAGCTTCGCCGTCGGTAACGTCCCCCGCTGACGCAGTTCTTCCAGCACACTGGCACCGGCAAACTGCAGCACATCCCGGCCCCAGTACCGCACTCCACCCGCCACAGACTTCCCCGGAATCTCAAAGATCGTTCCGTCTGCCAGCAGTTCACGAAGCAGCGCCAGCAATTCGGTATCAGTGAGCTTGAACGAACATTTCCAGAGCTTTTTGATGTCCTTCGCCGACAGCGGCACCGCCGCACTGCAAACAAGGTCCCGCACTGCGCCTAAACCCGCCGCCCGCAGATCCCGATCCCAGAAACGCGGCTTGCCCGCAGCCGTCTTCGCCGGCCACTCCACCGCCAAACCCGCCGACAACAGCGACCCCAGCAGCACCTCCAGTTCCACCGCCTTCGCCGGGCGACTCATCACCGCCTGCTTCAGCAGTTTGGCCAGTTCGAGCGGTTCTGCAGACTGCCGCAGTACCCGCAACACCTCATGCCGATCCGGCTCTGCCAAAGCCGGCAACTCTGCCTTCTGCTTCCCAGCTGCCTTACCCATCCCCGCTGCACTCGCTTTTCTCGAACCCCACAACCGAAACTGCCAAATCCACCGCGATCGACACACCAAGGGAGGAAAAATACACCGCGGCGAGCCGCGGATCACGCCACCGGCAGCCCAAATCTCCCCAACTCTCAACTCAACCAAACAACTCGCTGCTTTGTGTTGCCTGTCGCACGGCAAATCGCAACTGGCACCCCTCGCCCCTGGAAGGGGCGAGGGGCCGAGGTGAGGGGTACAACCACCCTCAAAGTTCCCTCTTCAGAACCCCGCGTTTCCCTTCGCGACTTCGCGGCTTCGCGTGAGACCAACAATCCCAAACATCCTCCTCTGTGCCCTCTGTGGTTAAGAAAACTCCCCACCCTCCGCACAATCAGTGCCCTCGATTTTCCAGGATCCCGCCCACCGGAACCTGCGATCCCCCAAACAACGCTCACCCCAGATCAAACAGCATCACCTCCGCAGCACCCTCCGCTCCAATCGTCAGCTCCCGCTCCTCGCTGACCGCCGCTCCGTCACTCGTACCCAGCAACACGCCGTTCAGCGAAACACCACCCCGCAGAACCTGCAGCCACGCATAACGACCGGCCGCCAGCACAGCCCGCACCGCCTGCCCCGCTTCAACCACAGACAAATAAATTCGCACGTCCTGATGAATTCGCAAAGAACCATCCTGACCATCACGAGACGCCACCAGCTGCAGCCGGTTCCGCCGCTCAGACTCAGCAAACCGCTGCTGCTCGTAAGAAGGCTCCAGCCCGCGACGCTCAGGCAGCAGCCAGATCTGATACAAATGCACCGGCTCAGTCGACGAAGGATTGAATTCGCTGTGAGTAATCCCGGTGCCGGCCGTCATCCGCTGAAATTCACCCGGCCGCAGCACTTCCCCATTCCCCATCGAATCCCGATGCTGCAGTGCCCCCGAAAGCACATACGTCACGATTTCCATGTCGTTGTGCGGATGAGTCCCAAAACCGTGTCCCGGAGCCACCAGGTCCTCATTCATCACGCGCAGCGACCGAAACCGCAGATGCCGCGAATCATGATACCCCGCAAACGAAAATGTGTGGTACGTCTTCAGCCAGCCATGATCGAAATAACCACGCTCCCCGGCTTTCCGAATCTGAATCACACTCAGCCTCCTGATCCGGCTCCTCGCTTCCAAACCTGCGACTTCTGACGCCGAAAACCAGTCAGGCGAAGAGTGCCGCTCGTTTCGATATCCAGCAGCGAGTAACTGTTGTTCGTAACCCCCGAACCCTCCACCATCGCTGCCAAAGTACAATAGTGAATGCCGCCCAGCTCCTGCAGGTCGTTCTGATGGCTGTGCCCCTGAAAAACACCCAGCACTCGGCCCGACTCTTCCAGCACTCCGCGCACCGCACCCCCGTTCCTGACACCGTGATCACCGCTGACATCCAGCCGCTGATGAACAAACACAATCACCGGCCCGCCACTCGCCCGCAGGTCGCCCTCCAGCCACTCCAGCTCCGACGCCGGAATATTGGCGTCAGTCCACTGAAAATTCTTCCGGCCATACGGCTGACCATCACTGCGGAAACACGAATCCAGCACGACGAAATGCACGCCGCCCCGGTCAAACGAATAATACGAACGCGATTGCTCCACCACGCCCAGAAATTCTTCTTTCTTCAGCATGTCCACGCAGTGGTTGCCCAGCACGTAATGGCGGTCCTGGCAGATCGCTGAAAACTTCCGGTTGATCGTCCGCAGATAACTCTGCTCGACCTCCACCGAATCGGCTGCGTCAATCAGGTCGCCCAGCTCCACCAGACACGTGGGTTTGTCCTGACCGAACTGCTGAGCCGCCTCTTCCAGTTTGGCCAGCGTCTCCCGGTAGTGCCGAGTCCCTGCCGGCGCTTTGTCCGCATAGTGCATGTCAGTCACCAGACCAACTCGCACACGAGCACCCTCGTCAGCAGCCGGCAGTTTCGCTGCACACAACGATCCCGCTGTCAGCACCAGAGTCCCCCCCTGCAGGAAGGCTCGTCGACCCAAACGAATCGGATCATTCTCGCGGCTGGTCAAGGCTGCCGGCATTCAAACAATCCTTCACTGACTGCTCTTCCTCACGCCCCGCTTGTGCTTTGCTCGAGTCTCCCGGACGCAGCTCGGGCTTTCCAGCCCGAGCACCTCTTCTCAGGAACACCGCACTCTGCACCCCGACTGTGCCGTCTTACGGCACAATCCGGCTTTTGTCCCCGGTGTCCTTCCTGGCACAGCTGCCGCAAACGCGGCAGCCCGCTACGCACCAGCCATCCCGTCGGTGAATGTCGCGGTGGTCATGGACATTCCTGTGAGATGATCATTGACCCATTTGATCCCGGCACTGCAGGCCCCCAGCAGCTGCGGTGACGGCGCCGTCAGCGGCAAAATGCTGTCCTCGGCCTCGCTGTACAGCGGCATCAGATCGCCGCCGTTGATGGCACAGAAGCGGTCACCCGCGCCAATCGACAGCAGCATCTTCGCGTAGCTCTCAAGATTCACTTCACCCTCACCATGACCACAGAACTGATGACCACGCTGCGGCCAGTCCTCGCTGATCATCAGTGTCGAGGCCCCGGTCAGACGCTTGAAGTTCTTGGCGTGACTGCCCACCACTCGCGGAGCAACAAACGGGCTGGTGAAACGCTGCGTCCAGTCCTCACCCGCCCAGCAGTGGCTGGGATCACCCCAGACACACATCGAACGGTCGTAGTCAGTCGCCATCAGCAGCAGAGCAAAGTCGCGAGCACAGATGGCTCCGGTTCCCGGGTGAATCTCATGCGCCAGATACGCTCCCAGTTCGTTGGCCTTCGCACGAATCTTTTCCGTCTTCCGAACAAACCGATCCAGCCCGGCAGCCATCATGCCGTCCCAGCCGAAGACCCACGGGTAGCCGCTGTGCAGCACCGGATGCCCCCACAAACCCCAGAACCACCCGAAGATGTGAATTCCAGCTGCCGTTCCGGTTTCCAGCATCCCGAGCAGATATTCTTCGGACCAGTCTTCGGCGTACTGCGTACCCTTCGCCATAACGGAGGCCGGGACGAATTTTTCGGCATACTCCGCACCCCAGATGGCACTCAGATGCGCATAGGCGGCACAGTGAGCACTGACCGTCGGCACAATGATCCCCGCCGCTGACAGGACCTGACGCAGCTCTTTGGGATCGCGGAAGACAATTCGACCATTGTCCCCATGCCCCTGACCGTTGAGCAGAAAATTGGAAACCATCGTCGACCGGGCGCCACATGCCGTCGCGTACTCAGCCACCCGCTCCAGCGTCTGGAACGTCCCCACCAGCTGGCCCGTCTCCACTCCCGCCACCAGACTCACCTGTCGACCGCAGCCAATATTCAGTCGGGCACGACCGGGATCAAACCAGGCGTTCAGTTCCTTGAAAAAAAGGGAATTCATGGTGACAGTTCCTGTATATTCGGTGGAAATTCGAAGGCAATGAATAACCCCGATACCGCTCGCTGCCCAATCCTGCCGCTGCAGCTGCCTCGAGGACTCCGACATCGGGAGCCCAGGATTATACCAGCAGCGGCAAATTTTGGAACGCGCACCGGCACCGACATTTCAGGGGTTCGATTTGAACTCGTTTTCTGTCCGCCCAACGGCGTAAAAAATGCGAAATTCATGACGCAATGACAGGCAGAATCGCCGACCATCGCACTGCGGCAGCAGCCACACCGGCAGGCTGCCCGGGCCCCGCTCGCTGAGATCGTTCGGAGTTCTTCGGGAGGGTGTTCGAGGCTCATGCGGATAAACATACCAGCACGGCGTGGTGTGTGCCAGTTTTTCTATCGAGGACCGCTCAGGATTGCGAGAAAGCTGAGCCGGATCGGACTCAGCATTCCGAATGCCACGATGGACGGTGGCGGCACAGACCTCGATACGTGAAAAACCGTGGCGATAGTGAGCGACTGTCGAATCCATTTTCAGTCTTGAATCTCATTTTGCAGCAAACGCCCCGTTCACCGGGCCGCGGCGAACGACTTTCCATTACAAAACCGCGCGGTCCGCAGCTCCGTGCGCAACGGCTTGTGCGGCGATTTGTCATTCAACGCCGCATTTTATTCAACGACATCGCCTCGCTGTATGAGCGGAGATTAAGGAGATCCAAACCGCAAATGCGATTGCAGTCCTTGGCTTCACCGGGCTGAAGGCTCAATCGATTCAACTCACCTTTGTTGCAAGTTTGAGCATCTATCTGCTTGTGAAAACGCCTGTTCGCCCCTGGTGTCTGGATCTGAAGAGAAATGCGGTCTTGTCCGATCATTCGCAGCGAGTTGCATTGTGTCGGGACTTGTTGATTTCCCCCGACACTGTGCAACCCGATGCCCGGCACCAAACGCGACCAGATTCTGCACCTCATCGAAAAGACTCGCGTCCTGCGTCCCAGGGACGTGGAGGCGATTGGGATCTCGCGCACCTATCTCAACAAACTCCACGCCGAGGGTATCCTCGATCGGCCGAGTCGCGGGCTGTACATCCTTCAGAACGATGATCCCAGTGAGCAGCGCTCGCTCGTCAAAGCCTGCCTTCGCGTCCCGCGCGGGATCGTCTGCCTGCTCTCGGCGCTCCAGTTTCACGGACTGACGACACAGGCTCCGTTCGAAGTCTGGATGGCGATCGACGAGAAGGCCCGCCTGCCACGAATCGACTCCCCCTCCCTGCGGATCGTCCGCTTTTCCGGGATCGCTCTAAAGTCCGGGGTTCAAGAGCACGTTGTCGAAGGGGTCACCGTTCGCGTCTATGCGCCCGCCAGGACCGTGGCCGACTGCTTCAAGTATCGCAACAAAATCGGCATCGACGTCGCGATCGAAGCCCTGCGTGATTGCCTGAAGCAGCGCAAAGCGACTTTCGACGAACTCTGGCAGGCCGCCAAAGTCTGCCGGATGACGAACGTCATGCGCCCCTGTCTGGAGGCGACGGCGTGACCACCCGACAGCCACGCGACCTGGCAGCATCCGTACGCCAGTGAGTTCGTTCTCAGGGGAGCGGCGCTGTTTCAGCTCTGGACGGGGCAGCCCCATCGCTCCACCCGCGATCTTGATTTGCTCGGAAAGGGCGAACCGTCTGCCGACCGTTTGCGGCAGTTGTTTCAGAATATCTGTTGCCTCTCTGTCGCCGACGACGGCCTCATGTTCCTGACCGACGCTAGGGAACAGGAGACAACGACAATGAGCATCCGAGAAATCGATCTCGCACAATTCAATGAATTCGCCCGCCAGCAAATCGAAGCTGGAAGGGGTGATGTCTCTTTGTCAACGCTGGCTGAACAGTGGGAACGTCGGCAACAGTCCATTCAGGTCCATGAAAAACCAGAGCATCGTAACCCCCAGGTTGCCAGAGCGCGGGCATATGTGGAAATCCTCGCACAGCAGCAGGGTGTCGTCCCAGTTCAATCTGCGGAGGACCTCCGGTTTGATTTTCTGAGCTCCAGCGATGAACTGGATGATTTTCTGGGTGCCATCAAAGCCGCACGTCAACAGGACAAAGTCCGGGATCCCCTGAATGACTGAGTCCAATATCGTTGTCGACACCGACGCAGTCTCGTTTCTCTTCCGGGCTGACAGCCGAGAAAAGTTCTATCTGCCGTATGTCCTCAAACACCGCAGCGTCATTTCCTTCATGACGGTCGCCGAACTCGAATACGGCATGCTGCGAGCAAACTGGGGAGAAGCTCGCCGAAAGGCACTTGGCGACTTTGTCCGCAAACACTTTGTGATCTTCCATCAAACGTCGGATTTGTGCTCTGTCTGGGAGACATTGAGAGTGCAGGCCGAACGTAAAGGCCGTCATCTCAGCAATTCCGACGCCTGGATTGCAGCAACAGCCGTGCTGCTCGATGTTCCGCTGTTGACTCACAATCGAAAAGACTATGAGTCACTGGAATCGCTGCAGCTCATTTCTGAATCAAGTGCAGGCGAAAAAGGCTGAAAAGAAACGCCAGGACTTACCTGAGCAAGCCTGGCAAGAACGCTGCCAGCATTCATCTTCTTTCAGTGACAGGAACGACTTTCCTGTGACGATGATGTGATCGAGCACGAGAATCGCCAGGATCTTCCCCGCATCTTGCAGGCGTCGAGTCACTGCTCTATCCTCTGAACCTGGCACAGTATCCCCGGACGGATGATTGTGAGCCACGATGATTCAGATTGACCCTGTCAACACCGCTCGTTGAAAGACTTCGCGCGGTGATGCCAATGCCGAGGTGGAAACAGCACATTCGATGCCGCCAGAATCAGCAGGTTCGAGGTCACCACAAAGAGAAAGCCGATCGACTTTTTCGTCGAACGGCTTCCTTTGAAGAAAAGTCGGTGTGACAAGACACCGTTAGAAGTTTTTCTG
>SXXK01000136.1 GCA_005791255.1 Planctomyces sp. | reverse complement strand
GCGGGGGGGGGCGGGGGGTGGGGGCGGGTCGGCCGTTATTTGCGGCTGAGGTTCCAGACGGTGTCCAGGTGTTCGGCACCTTCCAGCATGGCATTGACGACGCGGGACAGCAGTACGAGAGTGGGTCCGTCATCGGGCCATGCTTCGAGGATTTCGCCGAGCTGGCGGGCGGCTTTTTTCAGATCACCCTGTTCGAACAGCAGCAGGGCCTGTTCGTAGCGCTGATTCAGTTCGCGGGAACCGGCATCATTCAGCTCAAACAATTCCACTGGTTCCAGCATGTTGACGACGCGGACGCGGCACAGTCTGCGGCGAACAAATTCGGGTCCCAGATTCTTTTCGGCTGCTCGTGACAGCAGGATGCGGGCCTGCAGTTGTTTGGTGACGCCCTGAATCCGGCTGGCCAGATTGACTTCGCGCCCGAGCGGTCCGTATTTGAAGCGGTAGGCGGAACCGGAGTTTCCTGCGCGAGCTTTGCCGGAATTGATGCCGATGGAAAAATCGACATCTTCCCCGATGACGGGACGCCATTTTGCTGTCAGTGCGGCTCTTCTGCCCAGCATTGCCTGGGCGGCTCGGGCGGCCCGGACGGAGTGATCCGGCTGCACCTGCGGAGCTCCGAACATGCCCATGACGGCATCGCCTACGTAATCCACAATAACGCCACCTTCAGCGTCGATGCATTCGGAAATCGCGCCGATCACATCATTGATAAACGCGAAGATCGTCTGGGCGTCCACAACTTCGCTGATGGCACTGAAACGTCTGACGTCACAGAAAATGACTGAGACTTCCACTTCCTGACCGGCCAGCAGGTCGGGATTATCCTTCAGGTGCTGCGCGAGGCTGGCGGAAAAGAACTGGGCAAACAGGGTTTGATTGCGCTGCGATTCTGCTTCCTGCTGCTGCCGATCCAGTTCGGCGGCGAGTGCGAAGGCCAGCAGTTCCATCAGGTAGGCGTCCATCCGTGAAATGTCAGTCGCCATGCTCAACTGACTTTCCGGCACCCGTTCTCCGTACAGAACTCCCACCACCTTGCCTTCGCGGCTGACGATCGGTGAGGCGATGACGGCGTCGAGTCGGGCGACGCTGACGGTTGGGCGGAAGGTGCCGGATGTCCAGAAGGTCCGACAATGCTGGAGCACTTCCTGGAGCACAAAGGTGCTGCAGGGGCGTCCTTCGGAATGCAGTTCGCGCACGGGCACCCACTGGTCGTTGATATACAGCAGGACTCGAGCGGAATCAAACCCCACCACTCGCACCGCGCCATTGACTGCAGAGGTGTACAGGCCTTCGGCATTGCGAGCATTCCGGAAGACCTCCATGGTTTCCTGCAACACTCGCAGAATGTGTCCGAGGCCGGAATCGGAGGCTGCGTTCTCAATCTGCAGCGGGCGGGCGAATTCGTCCGAGAAGTCCAGCATCTGGCCGGGGGCCATGCTGATGTTACCGAGGCTTTCCAGCCCGGAATCTTCCTTTGAGACGAGTGGCGGGAGGCTGAGAGAGACGGTATGGCCGGAGGCGAACTGGAGGGTGACGGGCAGCGGGAATTCTCCGGTGCCGCCGGCTTCGAGCGAAACGCCCTGCTCGACCCTGACATCGACGGAGGTGCTGATGTTCGTCAGTCGGACGGAGCTGCTGCCGGTGCGAATCGCCTGCAGCTGTCTGCGGGCGACTTTTTTGTTGTCCAGCGACGCCATCACGATGCGAGTGACGCCGGCGGAGGAGGAGACGGATCCGGGCCCCTGTTCTCCCTGCTGCTGTCGCCCGAACTCCAGCGGTCCCTGCAGCTGACCTTCGTACAACAGGACGTCGTTGTCGTTGATCCTGACCAGCAGCGGCATATTCAGCGTCCATCAATTGCGTTGAAGAACGCATCAATGCCATCACGGTATTCCGCAGGAATTTCGTCACCGGTATTTCCGGTGGTCTGCTGAACTTTGCGTTCCTGTATGACTGCCGCGGCATCGCCATCGGGGCCGAAATGTTCGAGAGCCGCGCGGTCCGTGGAGCCACTGCCGCCGCCACCGGGACTGGATCCGCCACCGCCTCCGCCGCTGCGAGGGTTGGCACGGCGAGTCTGCAGCAGCAGTTCGATAGCTTCGGTCTCGGCAGCGATTGTCGGCCCGTCCGTCCGCGGAGTCTGCAGGTGCGTCCACGCATCGCCCATGGCATGCCCCACGGCTTCCAGCAGCCCGATTTCACGACCGAATTTTTCGCCGCCATTGGGCAAAGCTTCAATGTCGGTGATCACGTCCGCGACTCGCTCGTAAAGACTTTGCTGTGCCGCTGACAGTTCGCGAGCCGACTGTTTCCAGCGGTCGGTGTCGTCGACGGTTTTCTGGGTGGCCCGTGTCTGTTCACGCAGATCCATTTCGCCTTCCAGAATCCGCATCACCTCCAGAATGACTTCCGGCGGCAGGCTGGCACTGTTGCCTGGTTTGCACTGACCACATTTCGAGGGAGAGACAAGTTCTTCGGCCCAGCGATCCAGCGTATCCGCCCACAGCTCGGCTCGAGAAATGGATTCTCCGGTGCGGTTGCTGCGAATGACTTCACCGATTGCCGCGACTTTTGACACGGCATCCTGATCTTCCATCTCTTTCAGAATGCGGGCGAATTTGGCTTCGTTGCGGCGATCTGCGTAGGCCTGCAGGTCGTCCTGGATGATCCGCAGTTTCTGGCTTTGTGCGGTTTCGCGAGCGGCGGCGGATGTGTTGGCTTTGTCGACGGGCTGAGTGGCTTTGCCGGACTGGACTCCAAATCCGTCGTACAGGGAGCGGTTCAGGCTTTCTGCCACCGCCAGCTGTTCCCGGGAAGCGGCTTTGAATCGTTTGACGAAGGTGCTGTCTTCGAGGTCATCCAGAATCATCTGCAGCTGCTCGCGCACCTTCAGGAATTCCGCCAGCAGATCTGCCTGCTGATGCACGGACTGCTCCATGGGCTGTTCGCCCGCGGGCTGGTTTTGTCCCGGGGGAGGCTGCGGACCGCCCTGCACCACAGTGGACGGCAGTCCGAGTTTGGAGTTCGAGGGTTTGGTGGGCTGCTGCTGTTCGGCCGGTTTGTTGTCCGGAGCATTGAAGCCGGATTCCACGTCGGTGATCGTTGGTGCCTGCGGACCTTTGGGCTGGGGCAGAGCAGCGGAGCGTGACGCGGCTGCCTGGGACAGCAGTTTGGCGACCGAGGGCATGCGGTTTTGCGAGATGTCCTGCAGTTTTTGCAGTCCCTGAGCCCAGGTTTCCACGTGTCCTGCGAGGATTTCGCGGTTGCGCATGGCCTGCCGGATCAGGTCTTCACCCTGCATGACGACGGCGTCCAGTCGCTGACCGTTGGCTTTTTCGGCGGCTGCCTGCTGTTCGATCTGTCGTCGCACGGCCGGCTGATCGAATTGTTCCGCGGTCATCTGTCGAATCTGGCGGTTGACGTCGTGCAGCCGCATTTCTTCTTCGTAGACGTCATCCGCAGTGCCGGCCCAGCGACGGAGCTGTTCCATCAGCCAGACCGCATGCTGTTCGGCAGTCATGACATGAATGACGATGGGCGAGGACCAGACTCGGCCACGCCCATCGAGATAATCTTCCGCCCAGGCTCGCAGTTCCAGTGTCTGGGCTGCGACCTGTTCCGTGGCCGCGCAGAACACTGTCTGGCCGCCGGCTTTGAGCATTTCCGGGGAACCTCGTTCGACCACTCGACTGCCCTGCTGAGGCTCCGGGTTGTTCACCGGATCCGCCACTCCGCGCCACTCAAGTCCGACCTGTTTCAGGCCGAAGTCATCACGTGACTGGATATCAAATTTCACGGCGTCGGTGTCGAGCACCACAGCCTGCGGTTCCAGTGCTTTCAGCTGGACATCCGGCTGGCGATCGTCGACGGCATTGACCTGCACTTTGAAGGCTGTGCGGGCGGCGAGTCCGAGTACGTCCTGCCACTGCAGTTCCAGCGATTCGGGTGAGGTCACGGCCAGCTGTGAGGACTGGAGCACGGATTTCTGTACGGTGGCCGGCTGGCCGTTGATGGAGGCACTGGAGAGGTCCCGGCTGATTTCTGCTTCGATCGCCGCCAGGGAGCCTTTCAGGATTGAGACAGCGCCACCGCGAATGTCGAGGCGAACCGGGCGACTGTACTGCAGGTAGGCGGGGAGAGTGACGAGAGCTGAGGCTGACTTCAGCTCGGGACGCTCGGCCACCTGCAGATCGATCTGTCCCGTCCAGTCGCCGACGCGGAGCTGCAGCAGGTCCTGCTGAGTGCGGCCGGGCAGGCTGAAACTGTACTGGTTTGCGTCCAGTGCGGCGGCGAGCTGGCGGCCTGAGACTGCTGCTGAAGCCTGGGATGGGCGCCAGCGTGATGCGGGCTGCAGCCGGAGCTGAAACTGCACGTCTTCGCCGTGGGGCAGGACCAGCGACTGCGGTACTGGCTGGACCGTGGCGAAGGTGTAGCGAGGAATCCCGGACCAGGGCAGCAGCCACCGCAGGGTCGTGTTCCAGCCGGCTGCCGGGACGACGGCGAACAGCAGCACAGCGAGGCCTGCGGGAACAGCGGCAGCGACCGCCCAGCGGCGGTGTCGGGGATTCGGAACGGCGTCAGCGAAATCCCGACCTTTGACGGACTGATTGACCTGGTCGACAGCCGCCTGAGCCAGTCGCAGACTGGTGGTGGCCGGTAACCCGTTGTGCACCAGCTCCACGACGCCCAGCAGCTGATCACCGATGGCTGGATGGCGACGTTTGAGCAGTTGGGCCACCTGTTCCAGGCGGCGGGTGTTCCAGAACCAGCGATGCAGGCGGGCCGGCAGCAGCAGGGTGAAGCCCAGAGTGCCTGCGACGAGCGTGGCAGCGCGGGCGACTGCGGAGGTATCGATGAAGCGTTCGGCCAGAAACAGCAGCAGCCATGTGACCAGCAGTCCGCAGGCGGCTGAAAACAGGGTTTCAGCCAGTTTGATGCGGCGCACGAGGCGTCGGTAGGCCAGCAGTGATTCGCGAGTTTCGCCGGGGAGCAGCAGCATGGACTGGGACATGTCGGAGTTCGCTTCTGCCCTGCGGGTCAACAGTGTGTGAATGCATCCATGTGAGTCGTCGGGACGGTGCGGCGGGGGTGCGAAAAAAGGTGGTGGTGCAGTGTAAGGGAATCCGGATGGTGAGGGGAGAGAAAATCGGGGGAAAAACGGGCGAATCTGCTACCAGCCGACGGACATGTTGGATTCGATGGCTTTGCGGGCGGAGTTCAGGTCCGCACCGGTGTCGAGCATATAGAGGCGGATGGCGTGCAGTTTGTCGCCGGCGGCGCGGGCGAGGCAGTCGCGGGCGACATCGCAGGGCCTGAACTTTTCACCCAGCCCCAGCAGGCCTGTGGAAATGACCCACAGGTCGCGGGGGCGGCGGGTGATGCGAAGAATTTTTTCCTCGGGGTAGTGTTTGGCGGCGATGTGTTCCGCCTGTTCCAGGCTGCTGGCCCAGCCGATCATGATATGAGCCTCAGTTTCAATTTCGAACAGCGGCATAACCGATCCCTTGAGCCCATGTCGAGTGGCTGAGGCGAGTTTGAATACCGAGTGGTCTTCTTTAGTGGTGCGGCATGGATTGGGGTGAGCCTGCCGGTGGTTCTGAGTGTAGCAGGGAGGTCCTGGCGGGTCGACTGAGTGGCGGGGAGTCGTTGCGGCAGATTTGCGGAAAACCGGCCTGTTTTTCACGATGGGCCCCGATTTCCCGCGGTCTTTGGCTTGAACAGTTCACGACTGCGACGCACAATGGCATTTCGAAGTCTCGAAAATGGCTTGTGGGCGTCGGGCTGTTGTGAGTGAAATTCTCAGGAGAGTAGCTGTGTCTGGTGCACTCCGCAGAAACCTGCCGTCGGTCTTTGTTTCTCTGCTGTTGAATGCCGGCGTGTTGTTTGGGCTGGCGCTGCTGCAGCGAGCGGTTGCTTCGCAGGGTCTGGATCTGATGCTGGAGTCTGTCTTTTCTGAGGAGATACCTCAGGAAGAGCTGACTCGCGATCTGGAGCTGGAGACGGCGCCTGCGGAGACGCTGAACGTGATTGCCGGGGGGACTCCGTCGACCGCCGCAGGTGCCTCTGCTCAGCCGGCCGCCACTGCCGTGAATGTGCAGAAGGCGGCGGTGATGAAGGAACTGAGCATCCGTCCGGTGGTTTCGGGTCTGGCGGTGCCATCGGATGAGATTTTGGCGGAGGACCTTGGTGAGGGCGAGATTACGGGTGAAGTGGGTGCGATGGTCGAGGGTTATGGCGCGGCCATGGGGATTATCACTCAGGAAGTCGTCCGGATGATGCGTCAGGGGAAGGTGACGGTGGTGTGGCTGTTTGACGAGTCGGGCAGTCTGGCGGACGACCGCAAGGAAATTCGAGAGAACTATCAGCGGGTGTATGACGAGCTGGGAATTGCGGCGAAGCAGGACGGTGAGTTGAAAAAGGGTGGTGGGGATCAGTTGTTGACGGTGGTGGCCAGTTACGGAGCGGAGGTCCACGAGTGGACTCAGCGGCCGACTGCGGATATTGAGCAGGTGAAGGCAGCGATTGACAAGGTGCCGGTGGACCAGAGCGGACAGGAGAACATGTGTCAGTCGATCGCTTTGGTGATCAACAAGTACAAGGCGACGGCGGTGCGTGGCAAGCGGAAGCTGGCGGTGATTGTGGTTTCAGACGAATCGGGAGATGACGGCCAGTTTGTGGAGGAGGCTGTGGCTCAGGCGCGCAACGCGAGGGCTCCGGTATATTTCCTCGGTCGGGAGAGCACATTTGGGTTTCCGTATGCGCATCAGCGGTGGGTGGACGAGCCGACGAAGGAGGAGTTTTGGATTCGCATCCGTCGTGGCCCGGAGACTCCATTTCCTGAATGTTTGCAGTGGAATGGCCTGCATACTCGCTGGGACGTGCAGAATTCGGGTTTTGGTCCGTATGAGCAGGTCCGGATCGCTCGCGAGACGGGTGGCATTTTTTTCGTGCTGCCTGGTGAAGAGACGACTTTGGTGGGGATGGGTGCGAATGACCGGCGGAAGTATGATTTTCTGGCGATGCGTGAGTATCAGCCGGACCTGCTGGCTCGCCCGGCGTATGTGCAGCAGCGAAGTGCCAGTCGTTTCCGCACGGTCCTTTGGAATGTGATTTCGACACTGAATCCGAACGAGGACAAGTTGCTGTTCAGTGCTCATGATCCGCAGCTGAGTCTGAAGAACGAGCATTTCAAGCTGTTGCCGGCGGAGTTTCGTCAGGATGCACTGGCGGAGGTGGGGAAGGCAGCGCGTTCGATGAATCTGTGTCAGGTGGCGATTGGAGAGCTGGAGGCGATTAAGTCGCTGCGATCGCAGGAGGCCTCACTGCGGTGGCGAGCCAGTTATGATCTGGCGCTGGCTCAGTTGTATGTGTTCCGCCTGCGGCTGTATCAGTATTTGCTGGCGATGGATCAGCATGCCAACAACATGCCGGCTCCGAAGAACCCCAAATCGAACGAGTGGAATTTTTGGTGGGGAGGCCAGCCGATTGTTCCGGACGAGCAGCAGTTTGATCGTTTGGCAAAGGCTTTCCAGATGAAGATGACTCGGGACGAGTATCTGGAGATGGTGAAGACGGAGGAGACGGCGGCTGTTGAGCGGATGCAGGCGGTGGTGACGGACCATCCGGGAACGCCGTGGGCTCAGCGTGCGCAGACCGAGCTGAATCTGGGCTTTGGATTCAACGTGGGGGACCGGTTGTGGGATCCGTCAGGGCGTCGGACTGAAGCGTCGATGCGGGTGCCGAAGCTGTGATGGTGCGCGGTGCGTGGGGCGTGGGGTGCGTGAGGTGCGTGGTGCTTGGGGGGGTGAGTTCCCTGTCATTCGAGTGTCGTCCGGGTGGACGGGGACAGCAGGAGTCTGTGTTTGGTGTCAGAAGAACTGTTTGATGTTGTGAATGAGCGGGACGAGGTTTTGTATCCGCTGGCTCGCAGTGCGGTGCATCGTCAGCTGCTGCTGCATCGGGCGGTGCATGTGTTTGTGCTGGATTCGCGCGGGCGGCTGCTGATCCATCGTCGCTCGCCGGTGAAGGAGGAATTTCCGAACGTCTGGACATCGTCGTGTTCCGGGCATGTTTCGGCGGGTGAAACGTATGACGAGACAGCTCCGCGGGAGCTGGCGGAGGAGCTGGGGATCACGGGTGTTTCTTTGGAGCGGCTGCAGAAGTTTGCGGCATGTGCGGAAACGTCCTGGGAATTTACGGTGCTGTATCGCACGTTGACGGATCAGCTGATCAGTCCGGATGCGGGTGAGATGACGGCGGTGGCATGGGTCAGTCCGGGGGAGCTTGACGTGATGACGGTGGCGGATCCGGATCAGTATTCGCCGGCCTTCCTGCTGTTGTATGGCTGGTATCGGGCATCATTTGCCTGAACACCCCCGCAGCGGTACTCTGTCTGCAGTCTGATTGTGGTCGCCGAAGCTTTCGTTGATTGTCCTGACTGGCGGAGTCTCAAGATGTTGCGTGTGGGTGGTGGAATTCTGGCGTGGGCTGGAGCGTTGTTGCTGACGGCAACCGGAGTGCTGGCGGCAGAGCCGATTCGGGTGCTGATTGTGGACGGTCAGAACAACCATGGTGTCTGGCCGAAGACGACTCAGATAATGAAGTCGTATCTGCAGCAGTCCGGTCGTTTTACTGTGGACACCGCCACGGCAGCACCGCAGGGCGGTGATCCGAATTTCCGTCCGAATTTTGCTGCTTATCAGGTGGTGCTGTCGAATTTTGGTCATGGTGCGGCACCGTGGCCTGCTGAGACGCGGGAGAGCTTTGAGAAGTTTGTGCGGGGTGGCGGTGGTTTTGTGGTGATTCATGCGGCCGACAATTCGTTTCCGGACTGGGTGGCGTACAACGAGATGATTGGGCTGGGCGGCTGGGGTGGTCGGAACGAGAAGTCCGGGCCATACGTGTATTTTGACAGGCAGGGCAAGCTGGTTCGTGACGAGAGTCCGGGCAATGGCGGCAATCATGGTCCGCAGATTGAGTTTCCGATTATTGTGCGGGACCGTGAGCATCCGATAGTGCAGGGGATGCCGCTGGAGTGGCTGCATGCGCAGGACGAGCTGTACGACAAGCTGCGAGGTCCGGCGAAGAACATGCAGATTCTGGCCACTGCAGAATCCCGGATTACTGGCCGTCATGAACCGATGCTGATGACGATTCAGTATGGTGAGGGCCGCGTTTTTCATACTCCGATGGGCCATGCGGAGTATTCGCAGGAGTGTGTGGGGTTTATCACCTGTCTGCTGCGTGGCACGGAGTGGGCAGCGACGGGCAAGGTGACGATCGAGATTCCGGCGGATTTCCCGACGGCAGAGAAGACCAGCAGTCGTGCGGCGGGTAAGTGAGGGCATAGCGGGCATTTTCAGGATGAGAACTGGTATGTTGCGGAGCCTGGCTGTAGCGGCGTTGTTGGCCTGCCCTGCCCTTTGGGTGATGAGTGGTGCGGCGTTGTGTTTGGGGGAGGACTGGCGGCAGTGGCGTGGACCGGCGGGGGATGGGGTCAGCGGTGAGCGTGGTTTGCCGCAGAGGTGGACTCGTGAGCAGAATGTGGTGTGGCGTGTCGAGTTGCCGGGCCCTGGCAATTCGACTCCTGTGATCTCCGGGGACCGCATCTTTCTGACTCAGCCGCCGGCCGAGAAGGCTCAGCGGAGCCTGCTGTGTCTGGATGTGCAGTCGGGGAAGACGGTTTGGTCGCGTACGGTGGAGTGGCTGGGGGCGGATCCGACGCATTCGACGAACCCGATGTGTTCCTCGTCGGCGGTGACGGATGGTGAGCGAGTGATTGCGTGGTTTGGTTCAGCGGGGCTGCACTGCTGGGATGTTGAGGGGCGATTGCAGTGGAGTCGTGATCTGGGAGTGCAGCAGCACATTTGGGGATATGGTTCGTCGCCGGTGATTGCAGAAGGCCGGGTGTATTTGAATTTCGGTCCGGGCGAGAATTCGGCGTTGTATGCTCTGGATGTGAAGACCGGCGAGGTGTTGTGGCAGCGCGCTGAGCCGCTGGATCGGGACGGTACGGCGGAGGCGAAGTTTCAGAGTGCCGACTACACGGGTTCCTGGAGTACTCCGGTGATCCGCACTCTTGCCGGTCGCTCGCAGCTGTTGCTGAGTGTTCCATTTCGGGTGCGCAGTTTTGACCCGGTGGACGGGCGCGAGCTGTGGGTGTGTGAGGGGACGAATGCGCTGTGTTATACCTCGCCGCTGGTGCATGGTGACAGTGTCATTGCGATGGGGGGTTACAATGGGATGGCGATCTGTGTGCGAGCTGACGGCAGCGGGGATGTGACGGGCAGTCACCGTGTCTGGCGTCATCCGAAGACGCAGCAGCGGATTGGGTCCGGGGTGGTGCATGACGGGCACATTTACATTCACAATGACCCGGGAATTGTGGAGTGTTTTGATGTGGTGACGGGGGAATTGAAGTGGGAGCAGCGGCTGTCGGGGCCTGGTGGCAAGGGCACGAACTGGTCTTCGGTGACGGTGACGGCGGACGCAGTGTGTTACTCGCTGAACCAGTCGGGAGATTGTTTTGTGTGGCGGGCAGCGCCGGGCGGGTATGAGCAGATTGCGGTGAATTCACTGGGCGAATCATCGAATTCGTCGGCGGCGATCAGCAACGGTCGGCTGTTTCTGAGGACTCATAAGGCACTGTGGTGTCTTGGCAACAAAGAGTGAGGCGCCGGGATGTCGGCCACGGATGCCTGCGTGAAGCTGAGGGCTCTGGCGTCGCCGGAGGTTGCTGCTTCGACTGCTCGTTTCTTTCGAACGGGTCGTGGGCAGTATGCTGAGGGTGAGACATTTATTGGAGTGAGGGTGCCGGTGCTGCGAGCGGTGGCGCGGGAGTTTCGCGATCTGCAGCTGCGGGACATCGAGTTGCTGCTGAATTCGGCGTTTCATGAGGAGCGACATCTGGCGCTGCTGATTCTGGTGCTGCAGATGGACCGGGGGGATGAAGCGCATCGGAAATTGGTCTATGACTTCTATCTGAGTCATACGCAGAGTATCAGCAACTGGGATTTGGTGGATTGTTCTGCGCCGCACGTGGTGGGCAGGTTTCTGCTGCACAGGTCGCGCAGGCCGCTGTTCAGGCTGGCGGAGTCGCAGAGTCTTTGGGAACGGCGCATCGCGATTGTGTCGACTCAGCACTTCATCCGGCACAACGATGTGAGTGATACGTTTTTGGTCCGTCGCAGGCTGCTGTGTGACGAGGCGGACCTGATTCACAAGGCGACTGGCTGGATGCTGCGGGAGGCGGGGAACAGGGATGAGGGCGCGTTGCTGGCGTTTCTGGATCAGCATGCCCCCGAGATGCCTCGTACGATGCTGCGGTACGCGATCGAGCGACTGTCCGGCGAGTTGCGGCAGCGTTACAGATAGTCCGCGGGTGGCATTGTCTGTAGCTCGGGCTTTCCAGCCCGAGATCTGTCCGGCAGCGGCTGGGAACTTTGCAGGCGAGTGGTGTCACGCGAAGCCGCGAAGGGAAATGCACAAGGTTGGTTTTCGGTTTTCGGTTTTCGGTGTTCGGTGTTCGGTGG
>SXXK01000135.1 GCA_005791255.1 Planctomyces sp. | reverse complement strand
GGAAGGGGAGTGGGGCTGGGGGTGAGGGGTGAAGACCCCCTGATTTCACGTGGGCCACGTGGCAATGCCGCACCGCGCACCACGCACCACGCACCACGCACCAAGCGGTCAACCACGAGCCGCGACCGTGAGGGAGCGGGGGCGACGCAGGCAGCCTGCGTGGAACTGGTGCCCGGCTTGTGGACCACAACGGGAGGGCGAAGCTCCTGCTGAGCCGCAGCACGGCTGAGCACTGGGGTGGGGTCTGGCAGCGAGTCCGGAGCTGCAGACGACGTCTGGCTGGATTCAACCGTCCGACAGCTTGCCGATCCCTTCCAGCAGTGCAGTCCGCAGTGCGGCAATGCGTTCAGGATCCTCCAGTTTTTTGCGATCTGCATCCAGCACGTAAAAGACGTCGACGACCTGATCGACGCTGGTGGCGATGCGTGCGAGGTGCACCGTCAGGCCGTGTTCATGAATGGTCTGGGCCAGTGTGAACAGCAGTCCCTGGGTGTCGGTGGCGAAGATGTCGACCACGGTGTACTGCTGCGAGCAGTCGTTGTCGACGATAACTTTGGGTACCTGGCGAGTGATGACGGCACGCTGTCCAAGCAACCGAATCAGGGTGCTGCGGCGGAAGATGGATTCCGGTTTTTTGCGTCCCGTCAGGACGTCTCCGATGACCACCGCCACATCCTCGATTCGCGAATGCGGAACTCCACCGCTGAAATTCCGATCCTGGACTCGAAACAGCGAGATAACGAAGCCGCGTTTGCTGGTACAGACGAGGGCATCCTTGATGTCCATGCCCATCGCTGAAAGAATGCCGGCGACAAAGTGAAAACTGGCTGCCGCGAATTGTTCCGGCGCATAGACGCGGTAACTGACAATCTCGAGCTCCGGGTCATACTCACCCTCAATCTTGACGTCGCGTCCATCGAGCAGCTGGATGACAGTCAGATCACGAGCGATGCGTTCGGGCTGCTGGTTCATCAGATACAGTGGCGGCAGGGAATCCAGTTCGGCATCGGCCCACTGCCCCCACTCCTCGGCCGTCTTCACAACCTGTCCGGGCGAGGGCAGGAAGGACTGTCGCACTGCGGCTCGGATTTTCTGGATACGTTCCCTCTCGAGGTGATTATAGGGGCGTCCGCTGAGTATGAGGCTGGCGCGGTTGTAGAGATCGGCCAGCAGGTCTCCCTTCCAGTCCGTCCAGACTTCCGGCCCCACGGCTCGAATGTCGGCCACGGTCAGGCAGTACAGCATGCGCAGGAGTTCCGGAGCACCCACCAGTCTGGCAAAATCCAGCAGAACAACTCGGTCTGTGATATCCCGCCGGAGCGCCAGATCGGGCATGATCAGGTGATATCGGACGAGAAACATGAGCATGCTGCGTTTGTTGGCCGCCAGCTGCAGTCTTTCTGCGACCGTTTCCGCCAGTCGCTCACCAATGATGCTGTGGTCACCCGCCCGCCCCTTGCCGATGTCATGCATCAGGAGTGCCAGGTGCAGCGTTGCGCGATGTCGAATTTCCTGATACGCGGATCCTACCGCTGTTTTTTCAGTGGCGAACTTAGCGACTTCGTCGATGGTTTTGAGCGTGTGTTCATCGACTGTGAAGCTGTGGTAATGGTTGAACTGCATCAGATTGCGAATTTCGCGAAATGGCGGGATCAGCCAGTCCAGAAAGCGAGTTTCGGCCATTGTGCGCAGCGTCGCCGGCAGGCCGCTCACATCCCGCAGCAGTTCACGAAACTGCTCACTGTGATCGTAGTCCGGCTCCTCCGGCAGATGTTCGACGGCTGCGGCAATACTGCGAATCACTTCCGGAGCCAGCCTGGCTTGATTCGCAGCCGCCTCGCTGAACACCGTCAGAATGACCGTTGGGTTTTGCAGTGACTTCAACTGTGACTCGTTCAGGTGCAGAACCCCGTCCAGCAACTGATAACCGTGTCTGCTGAGCACCGGCATGAAACGATTTCGCAGTCTTTGCAGCAGCGTCAGGGGGCGGGGCACATCAGCCACTCGCCGGGCAATCGCAGCCACTCGCGACGTATGCCCGAAGTACTGCTGCATGAAGACTTCCACGGGGCGGGACGGATCCGTGCCCGCGATCTGTCGCTGTTCAGAAATCTTCAACTGCAGTTCCCGAATCAGCACATCCTGCTTCAGGTTCTGCAGGAGGTGCAGTTCCAGTCTGAGCAGAGTGAGGAACTGGTCGGCCTGTCGCAGTTCCTGCAGTTCGCTTTCCGAGATGTCACCGGCCTGCTGCAACGCTTCGGGTTCAGGTGAACCGTACCGCAGGAACGCCACCCAGCGGAGCAGCTGGATGTCGCGTAATCCTCCCGGTGACCGCTTGACGTCGGGTTCGAGCTGATTGACGGAATTTCCGCGAGCAATCCATTCGGCGCGACGGGATTCCTGAAGCTGCAGGATCAGCCCACTGGCATCCGTGTGCATGACACGGCGGGAAATCTGCTGATTGAAGGTTCCGGAAAGAGCCACGGAACCGGCCAGCAGGCGAGGTTCCATGATGGATGTGGTGAACTGCACATCCTTCGCAGCATACTCACAGGCCTCGTCAATCGACTTCATCGTGCAGGCCGGCTGCACGCCGGCGTCCCACAGATCCCGGATGGCAACATCCACCAGCGGCTGCAGGCGGGACTGCTGTCGCGGATCACAGATGATCAGCAGGTCGATGTCGGAAAAAGGAGCCGGCCGACGACGACCATTGCCCCCCACCGCCAGCAGCGACCATGATTCTGACAGACTGCCGGTGAACAGTTCGGCAGACTGCCGGAACGCATCACAGACGAATCCGTCAATCCGATCCGACAGCCAGTTGGTGCAGGCCAGCCCGGTGGTGTCGGCAAGTCTTTGCTGCCGCAGTTCACTGCGTATCGCAGCCACCTCGGCTTTACGCTGCTGAATCCGCTGCTGAATGCCGCCTGTGGGACTGGACACTGCAGAACCTCAACACTGATGATTCGAACATTCACAATTCACCGGCAGAATTTTAGTGAAAATGGTGTTGAACCGCGAGTTCACATGCCGGCTGCGTCGGAATTCCGGTTCGTGCAGATCGTCGCAACTGCAAGTGTATCGTTAATATTATGTTCAGGCCCGGCAGAGGTGCTGGACCTGCACAACCCACCCCGGCGAAACTACGTCAGGTGCTGCAATTTCTGCAACATGACGGGGATTTGAAACTGCCGGGGAGCTGGAATGTCGGACTGGTATTACTCGCTGTTGGGCGAAGAATTCGGGCCGGTGTCGGCCGACACAATTCACGAACTGCTGCAGGACGGAACACTTGACGCCAGCGATCCCGTCCGCAGCTCAGACTCCGAGAACTCCATCACGGTCGCCCAGTTTCTGCAGTTACACTCGCAGCCGGAAGCCGAGGATGCGACCGAGGCTGAGGAGGGCAGTGACCTGTTCTGGTTTCAGCTGGAGGGCATCACGCTGGGCCCGGTGGCCGGGCCGTCACTGATTCGACTGGCGGAAATCGGCAGGATTTCACCGGACACGCTGATTCGTCGGGACAATGAATTTCTGTGGGAGCCGGCATCCGAATTTCACGAACTGTCGATTGTGTTCATGCTGGGTCAGTCGGACAGTTCGCCGAGCACGGTTACTGCCACGACAAAGGCATCAAGTCCGCAGCCGATTCCGGAAGAGGCACCAGCGCCGGTCAAACGCAGTACCGGAAATCCGACTCGCGGGACGACCACACCCGCGGCTGCCGGTCGCCAGCCTCGCAGCGGGGCAGGTGCCCGCAAGCTGGTCAACAGTCGTCGCAAGGCTGAGGCTGCGGCCAAAGCGGAAGCTGAAGATGCGATGCTGCAGGAGATCTTTGCAGAGCTGGAGCAGAAAAAAGCGGCAGGACGGTCAGAAACACCGCGAATAACGGAAGCCGCACCGTCAGCTGTTTCAGCACCATCGCCAGCGCCTGCAGCGACAGCAGCACCGGCGGCGACGTCTGTCAGTCCGATGTCAGATCCGCAGCGACAGGCTGCAGCAGCCCTCGCGGCAGCTCGAGCATCCACGGCGGCCGCATCAGCCAAACCGCCCAAACGCCGATCGTCGGGGGGTGGCTTCAGTATCCCCAATCCGTTTGCCGGTTTGTCGGAAATGCAGTTTGACGGGCCAGTGAAGTCGCTGATCGGAGTCGCTGTTGTGGCGCTGCTGTGGTTCGGCTGGGGACCGGTCATGAGCGTGCTGAACAGCAAGCAGGGCGAATACATAGCGCGAGTCGAGGAGACCATTCAGGAGATTGAGAAACTGAACCCCGCGACTCAACCGGATGTCTACACCAAACAGATGGAAAAGATCGCCAGGGAGTTTAACGGGTATTCCGCGGTGATGACTGCCGCTGCGTCGCAGCGGGAGTCTGCCAAGACCTGTCTGGCAGCCGTAAATCGGCTGGTGGAATTTGCCAGGACTGACCCGCTGAACGCCAGACTGCAGAAGAAACTGCTGGACGAAACGAAGAAGCTGGTGAAGGCATACCGGGGCTGATCAGGGTCTGCGGCGATTTCTCCCTTTGATCCCCGCCGCCTGCTGACCGCGCGGCCCGCGGGATGCCTGAGCCCCACGACCGGCTCCCTGAGCTCCGCGACCAGGGCCGGCGGAGCGTCGTCCGCGAGGCGGTTCGGCTGCCGCCGCACCACGGGATCTGCGCGTCCCCGACTGTTCGTCACCGGCCCCCCGACTGGTTCGAAAACCCGGGGTTGCGTGTTCCCGCGGAGGCCCGGTGCGACCCGCTGCCGTTGCTGGCTGTCCGCCCGGTGGCGTGCGACGCCGCTTGTTGCGAGTCTTTCCGGGACGGTAGCCGAAACTGCCGCGACGGGGCTGAATTGCCAGTTCCCCGGTGGCCAGAAACCGCTTCAGATCGCGAATTTCATTCGCATGCAGCTCACGGAATCGCCCATAGGGCAGCGATCCCAGCACAATGGGTCCGAAGGCAATACGCTCCAGCTCGATCACCTTGTGACCGACTCGAGCCAGCAACCGGCGAATTTCGCGATTGCGACCTTCCTGCAGTTCCAGCTCAAGCACAGTGCTGCGTCCCTGATGCTTGACGACTCGCACTCCGCGAAACCTGAAAAAACCCTCGGCAAAGTACATGCCTTCACGGAGCTGGGTGAGAACTTCCGGGGGAGGCCAGCCGGCAACGTGACAGCGGTATCGTCGGACAACTTCAAACCGCGGGTGTGCCAGTCGCTGAGCCAGATCGCCATCGTTGGTTACCAGCAGCAGTCCGGACGTATTCTCGTCCAGACGGCCGACGGTGAACAGTCTCTGGTCGGCCACGGGAATGAGATCGATCGCGCGCGGTCTTCCGTCGGGGTCACGGTTTGTGCAGAGGACTCCGCGGGGCTTGTGCAGGAGGAAGTAGCGGAAGCGGGGCAGCCGCAGCCGTTCAGCGTCCAGCCGCACATCACTGGTCTCGGCATGCACCGAGCGGGCCGGGTCCGTGACAACTTCGCCATCGACCGTGACGCGACCATCGCGAATGTACTGTTCACTGTTCCGTCGCGAATCCACACCGGACATCGCGAGAAACTTCTGCAGTCGCATGACAGCCGAATCTTCATCGGGATCGGTCCGGGCGACGTCGGCGTCCGGTGCCGGAGCTGACGGTGCCATGCCGCGGGATTCCGGGACTCGCACCGGAGGAGGTCCGGCCGGTCGATCCGGTCGTCTGCGAGCACCCGGGGAAGGCTTGCGAGCACCCGGGGGTGCTGCGGGTGGGCGCCTGCTGCCACCCGCTTTGAATCTGCTGTTTTGTTTTTTCATTTTGGCTTCAGTTTTTTTCCGGACTGGTTCCGTAGAAGACCAGATTGACGATCTTCCACGAACCCTTCTGTTTCATCAGAGTGAAGTGGTCGTAGCCGTACTGCACTCGAGGCCCGGCTGTCAGTTTCCAGTACACCACCACGCGACACAGATCCGCTTCAAACTGGATGGAAGTCCGCACCGGGACTTCGACCGCCTTGAAGATGGCCAGTTTGTGATACGTGGTCTGCTGAGCAACGAACGGGCCTTTCATCTGGGTATTGATGCTGCCCGAACCGATTTCCTGAATGACGGCACCATCAGCGAAGCAACTGCCGTAGTCCTGCATCCGCTGTTCGGACCACGACTTGAAGTATTCTTCAATCAGTTTTTCCACAGCAGCCTTTTCACCGCTGCTTTTTTTGCCATCGCCCGGGGATTGGCCGCGAATCACGGTGGCATCCGGCGACGACGATTTCTGGTCCGTACCACCGGCCTGCCTGATTTTCTGCCAGCCGTTCAGCACCTGCAGCACAAAGCTGTGGACATAATCGGCGTCGACCTTTTGCTGTCCGATGCTGGATCCCAGCGGCGGTACATGGCAGAAGGCGACATCCGGCGGCATTTTGGCGCGACGTCGGAGGAGTTCGAGGGTGAAGAGGGTTTCTTCGCAGAGATACTGACCGGCGTTTTCGGAAATCTGAGTCTGAAAGCCGGCCGAGTTGAGGTGGTCGCACAAAGCCTGAAAGGGGAATGATGAGCGGTATTCGGTTGGACCATCACCGGCAATCAACGGCTGCGGCGGGGTCTGTCCGAGATTGTCCGGAATTGGTCCGCGCTGGTTCAGCGCTTTGGTTTCGATGGCGAATACCCCGGGGCGTCCCTGACCGAATGAGAACACGGCGACGGGATTGAGTCTGGCAATTTCCGGGGCGAGAGTCTGCTGTGGTGCGCCCCAGACGACCGGCAGCCGGACAGCGACAATCCGGTGCCCCTGCCACTGCGTATTGTGCAGTCTGGCGATGCCTTCCCACGAGGGGTTGGGAAGTTTTTTTTCGCCAAAGGGTTCGAAGCCCGTGAGCACAATGACGGAGGCGTTGACCACGGGGGCCGACGCAGACACCGTCTGCGGACCGCTGCCAACGCGACTTTCGTCGGTCAGCAGTGAACTGACGAGAAACAGCAGTGAGCAAAAGGTCAACATGGACGCCTCCTGCCGCGGATGATATCACGGGGCAGCCTGCAGGGACAGTCCCCGGACGGCAGCAATCAGCACTGTTCCTGGTCAGGGCTGGTGCGGGGCATT
>SXXK01000134.1 GCA_005791255.1 Planctomyces sp. | reverse complement strand
CAGCGAGGACAGCGGCGGCTGCATAGATCAGTGTTGTGCCGTTCCGCTGCAGCCACGGGCCTGATTCCCGCAGGATCTTTGCCAACTGCACATCATCTTCACGGTGAACGTATTGCTCATCCGACATCGTCGGGACTTTCCAGTGAGATCGAGTAAAAACCGGGGCCAGAGAAGCCCTGTAGTATAAAAAATGCAGGGAATCGTGGTCAAGCTGGGAGGCACGGGGAGCTGCAAGGCTCCTGACAGTTGAAATTGCCGATATTTTGAGTGTTTTACTCGGAGTAGACAAATTCGTTCATGCTGAAAATGGTCTGGCAGAGGTCTGTAAGCGCCTGCAGTCGCGGGTTTCCACCTTTTCCGGCCTGCTGAATTTCCTGAGTTTTAAGGAATTGCAGGGCGGCCTGATGCTCTTCCGCCGACGGCAGTCGGCTGAATGCCAGTTGCCAGGCGGCGTTCACTGCTGCGGCTGTGTTTTCGGCGGGAAGTCGATTGGCAAATCCGGTTGCCCACTTCCGAGCCTGGGGGCTGTTCATGAACATCAGTGCCTGCGGTGCGACCGTTGTCACCGGGCGCTGTCCGATGCTGACAAGGTGCTCCGGCCAGTCAAACAGCATCATCATCGGAATCAACTGACTGCGTTTGATGAAAAAGTAGATGCTGCGCCGCTGCATGTTCTGGTCCAGTGTTCCGGGGCCGAACTGCTGCAGGTTGAGCAGGCCGGCAACTGAGAGCATGGAATCACGAATCGCTTCAGCCTCCAGACGCATGGGGCTGCGTCTCCAGAGCAGCACGTTTTCGCGGTCCAGCTGCGATCGCTGCTCGTCAGCAGCACCGGACTGCATCCAGGTGCTGCTGGTCATGATCAGTCGGTGCATTCGTTTCAGGGTCCAGCCGTTGTGAACAAGATCGGCTGCCAGCCATTCGAGCAGATCAGGGTGTGACGGACGTTCTCCGGAGATCCCAAAATCGTTGGGTGTTGCCACGAGTCCGCGGCCGAAGTGATGCTGCCAGAGTCGATTGACGATGACGCGCGCGGCCAGCCGGCCGGCACCGCGGTCCGGGTCGGTGATCCAGTTTGCCAGAGACGCACGGCGATAGCTGGTGCGAGTCCAGCCGGCGGGCGGCTGCACAAGCCAGTCCCGGGAGTCGGTACTGGCGGGCATCAGGACCTGCAGGTAGCCGGGCTGCATGACCTGCTGCTTCTGATGCACGTCGCCGCGCTTCAGCAGCCAGGTTTCGGGGTAGAAATGCGGGAAGCCACGATCATCGGCATGGTGCCGCAGATGCGGAAGTCCTTCGCTGGTCACCATGACTGTGGCCAGTTGAAGTCCGGGCCCCTGTTTCTCCAGTGCCGCCACGGCCTGCAGCAGCTGCTGCATCTGTGGATCGATTCCGGCGAACCATTCGATTGCCGTCTTCCAGTGTTCTGTCGAGCGATCTGGGTTGCCGCGCAGGTATTTCAGGGCGGCGAGGACTGTTCCGCTGAGTCCGCTGGAGCCGGTTTCGGCCTGTGGCATCGGACGATCTGTCACCGATAGTCGGAATCTGCCGAGCGTGTGCCGGGGATTGGGGTGATTGAGGGTCAGTGTGACGGTCCAGCGAACCGGACCGGCGATTGAGACCGGCTGTTCAAAGTCGAAGACAGCGGCCTGATCTCGGCCGATCCCTCCGGCGTCGACCGCCCACCCCGAGACTTCTCGATCATCGATGGAGGCTGCAGCCGAGAGTTCGCCGGCGTCCTGCTGATGAGTCGCACGAGCGGCCGTCAGGCGGACCTGCAGCGGAGTGGCGTCGGCTGCAGCATCCACCGGGCTGCAGGTTACGGCGATGTTTCCGAGAGCAAAGTTGCCATTGGGTGCCCTGCCCGGTCCGCCCTGCGGCAGGCTTTGGTGAGTCAGGGCTTCCAGTCGAACAGCAGTCACCGCACCACGCTGTGTTTCTCCGGTCAGCGTGATCACCTCGCGCTCAGGTGGATCGCCGGTTGACAGAATGGAACCATCCGGTTGCGGCTGGAAGACAGTTCCGGCACTGGAGGTTACGTGTTTCAGATGCAGTGTTTCCCAGGGCGCAGCGGCCTGTTCTTCGGAGTTATCCCGCAGCCAATCCAGGAGACGTTCAGGCAGCACCGTGTTGCGATAGTCTGCTGCTGCCTGCCTGGCGGCTTGCAGCTGCATGTCGTATGCCTGCTGTCGCCGGCGATTTTCGTCGGGAGCAAGGTCGAGCTGGGTTTCGGAGCGAATGGTGGTGGTAAAGGCGGCAGCCAGCGAGTAGTAGTCGCGGGCCGGAATCGGATCGAACTTATGATCGTGGCAGCGGGCACAGCCCACGGAGAGCCCAAGAAAGGTCACTCCGGTTGTCATCACCATATCGTCGAGTTCGTCGTACCGAGCTGATTCGAATTCCGTCTCGGTGAGCTGTGTCGGGAATGCACCTGCTCCGAGAAACCCGGTGGCCATCATGGCGTCAGGGGTCTGCGGGGCCAGCTCGTCTCCGGCCAGCTGCCAGCGCACGAACTGGTTGTAGGGCATGTCTGCGTTGAATGCGCGGATCAGGAAATCCCGGTAGAAATACGCCTGTGGGCGGTCGTAGTCCTGTTCGTAGCCGTGTGATTCAGCGAATCGGGCGACATCCATCCAGTGACGAGCCCAGCGTTCGCCATACTGCGGTGATTCCAGCAGTCGATCGATCAGATCTGGCCATGCCTGCGGATCGCTGCTGTTGACAAAGTCAGAGACTTCTTCGGGGGTCGGCGGCAGTCCCAGCAGGATGGCATAGGCACGTCGGATCAGGATGCGTTTTTCCGCAGGGCCATTTGGCCTCAGTCCAGCCGACTCCTGAGCTGCCAGCACAAAATGATCGATCGGGTTCCGGCACCAGCTGGCGGAGGTTACGGCAGGAACTGTCGGAGACTGCAGCGGTCGAAAGGACCAGAAACTGCGATCTTTGTCCGAGACAGTCATCTCTGCAGCGGGTTTTTCTGTGCGATTGCCCAGCGGTGCGTCGTACGGTGCGCCGAGATCGATCCATTTTGAAATGCTGCTGATTTCCTGCTCAGACAGTTTTGGCAGTTTCCATGGCATGTGCGGTTCAGCGGTATGAGTAATCAGCTGCACAAGCTGACTTTCGGCTGCTGATTCTGCCAGGAAACCGCTGTTCATCAGTGAGTCGCGAGTCGCCAGATCAAAATCACTTTTGACAGACTGGCCACCGTGGCATTCAAGGCATTTGGCTGTGAGTATTGGTCGCACTGCTGTGCGGAACAGTTCCAGTCCTTTTTTGGCTCGTTCAGGGTGATCCGGGGGGATCTGTCCCGCCGTCGGCGGCTGGGCGTTGAGCGACGTAATCAGCAGACTGAAGGCGGCAACCAGGCGCAGTTGGAACATGGCAGGTCGCATGGCAGGCGGATTCCCTTGGGCGGTGGGCTGAGGCGGGACGAACTTTGCTGCAGTCTAACGGGTTAATGCCCGGATTCCCAGATAAAACGACGCGGCAAATGCAACTCCGCGGTTCGTTTCCGGGTGCCTGGCGGATGACTGCAATCTGTGCTGAGTCCTGGTATACTGGGTCCGGCGGGCGTTCTGACAGCATTCCTTGCGGATTTTTTCTATGGCTTCAGCGTGGACCAGACTGCGTGGTCATCAGGAGCAGCGAGCACTCTTTGAACGATCCATGCGAAACAATCGCCTGTCTCATGCCTATGTGCTGGCCGGCCCTGATGGCATCGGCAAGCGGACCTTTGCGCGTTTGCTGGCGCAGTCGCTGTTTTGTCAGCAGACAACGGCTCAGGAGTTGGAGGCCTGCGGTACGTGTCGCAATTGTCGCAGTTTCGAGTCCGGAAACTGGCCGGACTACTTTGAAATCGGCCTCCCTGACGGCAAAACCGAAATTCCGCTCGAGCTGATACTGGGTTCAGCGGACAAGCGGGGGCGTGAAGGGCTGTGCTTCGAACTGTCTTCTGCACCACTGGCGTCCAATCGCCGGATCGCTGTGATTGACGATGCCCAGCGGATGAATCTGGACGGTGGCAATGCCCTGCTGAAGACTCTGGAGGAGCCTCCCGCAAATGCTCTCATTCTGCTGATCAGCGAAAGTCCTGAGGCATTGTTGCCGACTATCCGCTCGCGATGCCAGTTGATTCGATTTTTTCCGCTGGTGCAGGAGGATCTTGAGCAACTGCTGCTGGAAAAGGGCATGGCAGCGAATGCGGATGAGGCCCGCGCCGCGGCTTTGCTGGCCGAAGGCAGTATGACTCAGGCGGAGCAGCTGCTGAATGCAGAACTGCGGGACCTGCGGGAACTGGTCGGCCGGGAATTCGCGGCATTTGAAGCGATGAAACCGCAGGAAGTTTCCAAACAGATTGCTGATCGTATCGAAAAGATTTCAGCCAGCACCGAGGATCAGCGGCAGAATACCCGCTGGCTGCTGAGTTTTCTTGCCGATGCAGTGCGTTTGAAGCTGCGTCGGATTACAGGCGGCGATCTGACTGATCCGCTGCTGCAAAGGATGGGGCTGCGATGTGCCTCGGACCTGTTGGCGATGCTGATCGACAGGATTCTGCAGGCAACCCTGCATGTGGATGCGAATTCGCCGGTCAGACTGGTGCTGGAAGCACTGTTTGATGATCTTGCCCGCTCGATGCGGCTGGGGCCGACCTCGGCCCGCTGAAATAAAAAAATCGGGGCCGCCACTTTCCAGTGGCTGGCCCCGTTGAGACTGCCGAACTGTCGAGTTTTACTCGCGGCTACTCTTCCATTTGTGCCAGATCGATTCCGTATTTCAGCCAGATTGTATTTCGCCAGTCATTCATAACCGGCTGGGCAATCAGGCCGCTGACAAGGCCGGAGATTTCGCCGCTGCGGAAACCAAACTGCTTGCCTTCCGTGAGGAATAACTGCTGCAGTACCGCTTCGTCTCCGATCCGGTCGGTGACCTGCACCACGTAGTAACTTTTCAAATCGTCGTCGGCGACCACGCCTGCTCGCTCCGGTCCAAGTTCATCGAATACAGATTTCATGAACCGATCACCTGCGGCTTTCAGCACACCGCCGGATTCGTCAGACCAGTTGATTGTGCCCAGTCGCAGTTGCGGCTGCTGAAAGCTCATCGGAGGTGCTGATTCCTGTTCCAGCCATGAGAACAGTTGGGTCTGTTTCACGACCAGGGCAGCGGACGCCGCGTCCCCCAAAACTGTCTGTCCCTGCAAGCTGTCGGCCATGGATTTTCGCTCAGCCTCGGGCAGGCTGAGACCGTCTGTTACAAGTTTCGCCAATGCCCCGGCTCGCTCTTCGGCCAGTTTGCGCGCCTGCTGACGCTTGAGTGTCAGAATGACTTCATCGCGGATTCCCGGATCTTCGAGCGTGGGAATGTGTGATGCGGAGAACTCGGTGATCCACCACGCGTAATGGGATTCATTTCCGGAGAGGTCGAACTGGTTTCGCACAGCACGATCGCTGGCGAAGAGGTTGGCATCTTCCCACGGATCACGCTGAGGGAAGCGTGAGAAGACCTCGTCTGCAACCGGGGCCCCGCTGGTGTAACCGAGGGCCGGGCCGATCTGCTCATCGGCAGCGAGATCCATACGATTCAGCAGCCCGGTTCGCACGAAACTGAGCCCCAGTTTTTCACCCAGAGCCTTCATCTCGTCCAGCAGCGATTGGTGGACTTCCTGCATTTCAGTGGCGATTTGCTCTGAAGTCATCGATGGGTTCTGATCCACGACCTGACGTCGAGCGGCTGAGCGTTTTCGTTCAATCTCGCGCAGCCCGGTCATGACTGCTTCCATTTTTTCGTCAATGGCCTTGCGAATGCGTTCCTCATGCAATTGTTCGCGAATTTCAGATTTGAGTTCATCGTCAAGCGGGCGATATTCGACGGGAGGGATCACGAAAGGTACGGGATCGGGCCCGCCGGTGGCCGGTGCCTGAGCAGCGGCGTCTGTGGCCGGTGCTGCGGGAGCATCGGCGGGTGGCGACTGGGCTGGTGCATCCTGGGCTGGCGGAGTCGTCTCGGCAGAAGGTTCTGCGGGCTTGTCGGTTTCGTCCTGGTAAGGCAGGCAGTTACCGTCAGGCTGAGGTGCCGGTGCAGCCGGCTGAGGGGCTGCCTCAGATTCTGCTTTTGGTTCAGCGGGCTGTGCCGGCGGAGTTTCCGGGGCCGGTGCTTCGGCTTTAGGTGCATCCGGAGCAGGTGCATCCGGAGCAGGTGTGGCCGGGTCCGGTGTCACTGGTGCTGCGGGATCAGCCGGAGCTGCAGGTGCAGCAGCGGGGTCATCGGCGGGCTTTTCTTCGGGCTCCTTGCGATAGAAGGTATCCTTTTTTTCGTTGTAGAAAGTCTCGATTTCGGCATCTGTGGGTACCGGAGTACTGTCCTGTGCGGCTTTCCAGGAGAGCTCAAGGAATGCGAGGGAGGCTTTGTTGAACTGGCGAAATCCTGGCGACCCTGGTCCGTCCATTCCGGGGAATTTTTTGGCGTACTGAGCGAAGGTGGATTCGATTTCTGCGGTGGCAGGTTCGGGGACTTTGGGGAGGAAAGCATCCACATCCAGTTGAAGGGCATTCAGGCGTTGCCGTACCTGTGTGCGGCGGAACATGTCATAGTAAACGCCTGGGGGCTGAGCGACAGCGGCTGTGGAGGGAGACAACTGCGTGAATGCGAGGCGGGCAGCAATTTCATGTCGAAATGCTTCGAACAGCTGATCTTCAGAAACCGTCATTCCGCCGACGTTGAGTCCGGTTCGAATTTCGGCGAAGGCCTTTGCTGAGAGTCGGCCGTCGACGGCCTGGTTGATGAAATCCGAGACCATTTCGTCGGTAACAACGATTTGCATGGCGTCGGCTTCGGCTTTCAGCAGTTCGCCGAAGATGGCATCTTCCTGCAGTGTCGTGTAATAGCGGAACTGGGGCGCGAAGCGCTCGGTCCCGGCACCGTAGACTTTGCTGAAAGCCTGAGCCATGAAGGCGTTGCAGATGCTGCGGCGTGTGGAAGTTTCCTGAATCCGCTGGTCATCGAAGGCGCCGATGGCGGAATCCTGATAGAAGCCGTCGGTGGAGGAGATGGAGCCTGGAATCAGCCAGCCGGCGATTCCACCAAAGATTGCACCACCGATGCTGTACTGCAGCCAGCGACCCTGCCGGATGCCGGAGAAACCCATGATGATTCCGCCCAGCAGGACTCCCAGCATGACAAAGTGATTTGTCTGGTTGGACATCATGTCGCTGATGGTGAAGGCCACCATCGAAAGAATCACGATGCTGACCATGGTGATCTGCTGATGGCGACGGAAAAAAGTGAACGGAGTGCTCATGAGTAAAAACTCTTTGAAGCCGGGTGTTCCGGAGTTGGCGACAGAACGACTGACTTGACAGACGTCTGCACGATGCTTTATTCCAGTAACGCGGGAGGCACGGTCGTGGGTGAACAAAAGGGAAAGAGGAGATTCTAGCCGTCGGCAGTGCAGAGGCAAGGTCAACCAGAGTTTCCCAGCCTGCGGTTTGCCGTGATCACGGTGGCAGTATGCACTGGGAGGTTGGGTTGCGGGACCCTGTCAGGCTGCCGGGCCCCTGTTTTCTCGATTTTCCCGGAAAGTGGTGCAAATCTCTCGAATGTGTTGAAATCCCCCGCCGTTCCGGCTTTGTTGTAGGGGGAATCTGCCGAGGCTGTATTTACGCCGGTCTGACCGGCTTTTCAGAAACTGATCGTTCATGGCTGCTCTCAAGAAAGCGCTGGTGATTGTGGAATCACCGGCAAAAGCTAAGAAAATTGCGGGATTTCTGGGCGATGATTACATCGTTCGGGCCAGTATGGGGCATATCCGCGACCTGCCGTCCAGCGCCGCGGAGATTCCGCCTGCGCTGAAGAAGGAGTCATGGGCGACTCTGGGAGTCAACGTCAACGACGACTTTGATCCGCTGTATGTGGTGCCGTCCGAAAAAAAGAAGCTGATCACGGAACTCAAGGACGGCCTGAAAAAAGTCAGCGAACTGGTGCTGGCGACTGACGAGGACCGTGAAGGGGAAAGTATTGGCTGGCATCTGGTGCAGGTACTGAAGCCAACGGTTCCTGTCAGCCGCATGACATTTTCTGAGATCACAAAGCCGGCGATTCTCGAGGCCATCCGAAACACTCGGCAGGTGGACGAGAATCTGGTGCAGGCTCAGGAAACCCGGCGTGTTGTGGACCGTTTGTATGGTTACACGCTCAGTCCTCTGCTGTGGAAGAAGATTGCGCGGGGCCTGTCAGCCGGGCGGGTGCAGAGTGTTGCGGTGCGACTGCTGGTCAATCGCGAGATTGAGCGAATGAAGTTTCGCAGTGGTCGATTCTGGGACATTAAGGCGCGTCTGACTGCCGACTCGGGAGTGCCCTTCGAGGCTCTGCTGCAGTCGCTGGGTGGACGTCGCATTGCGTCGGGCAGGGATTTTGACGAGCAGACCGGACGCCTGAAGGCTGGTGCGGATGTGCTGTTGCTGTCCGAAGAGCAGGCGCGGGCCACGGTGCAGCAGATCGAAAAGCTGCCGTGGGTGGTGAGTGCGGTCGAGCAGAAGCAGCAGGTTCGCCGCCCATACCCTCCGTTCACAACCAGTACCATGCAGCAGGAAGCCAATCGAAAGCTGGGGCTGTCCGCTCGCCAGACCATGCAGATCGCACAACGGCTGTATGAGGAGGGCCATATCACCTACATGCGAACGGACAGTGTCAATCTGAGCGGTGAAGCGATTCGCGCCGCTCGGGGGCGGGTGGATGATCTTTATGGTCGCAGCTATCTCAGTCCGGAGCCGCGGCAGTTTTCAACAAAAACCAAAGGAGCCCAGGAGGCTCACGAGGCAATTCGCCCGGCCGGTACTGACATGCGCACAGCCGAAGAGCTCGGACTGTCCGGGCCTGAGTACCGTCTGTACCAGATGATCTGGAAGCGGACGATGGCAACACAGATGGCCGACGCGCTGCTGCGGTTTGATACAGTCACGATTGCGGCGGGCGATGCCGAGTTCCGGGCGACGGGCAGGACGGTGGAATTCCCTGGTTTCTTCCGTGCTTATGTGGAAGGCAGCGATGATCCTGATGCGGCAATTGAGGATCAGGATTCGACCCTGCCGACGATGCGTGAGCAGGATCGACTGGCTCTGCAGCAGGCGGAAGCCAATGCTCACGAAACCAAGCCTCCGGCACGTTTCACCGAGGCGACTCTGGTGCGGACGCTGGAATCGGAAGGCATTGGTCGTCCCAGCACATACGCCAGCATTTTGAGCACGATTGTGGATCGAGGCTATGTGCGGAAGAATGGCAATCAGCTGATTCCGACATTTACGGCGATGGCAGTCACGCGACTGCTGGAAAACTACTTTCCGCGTCTTGTGGATCTGGGCTTTACGGCACAGATGGAGCAGAAGCTGGATGATATTGCGACGGGATCGGCAGAACGTCTGCCTTATCTGCGTGAGTTTTACAATGGCCGTGAGGGGCTTGATGAGCAGGTGAAGCAGCGGGATGGGGATATTGATCCTCGCGATGCCTGTACGCTGTCGATTGACGGTCTGGATGCGGCGGTCCGAGTCGGTCGTTATGGCCCGTATTTCGAAAAGACTCGCGGGGAGGAAAAGCTGACCGCTTCGATTCCCGACACGATTGCTCCGGGTGAGATTACGAACGAAGTCGCCGATCGCCTGCTGGATGAGAAACAGCGTGGCCCGACGGCGATCGGTATGCATCCAGAGGAAGGTCTGCCGATTTATCTGAAGCGAGGCCCGCGGGGCCCCTATCTGCAGATGGGGGAGGTCACTGAGGATGGAAAGAAGCCGAAGTACTGCAGTGTGCCCAACTTTATCAGCACCGACAGTCTGGATCTGCCCACTGCACTGGAATTGCTGGCCTTGCCGCGGCAGCTGGGCAAACATCCGCTGACGGGGAAGGTTGTGAATGCCGGGATTGGCATGTTCGGCCCGTATGTGACTCACGATAAGGTGTTTGCGGGTTTTGATCGCAAAACGCATCAGTTTGAGCATGATGGTGAAACGTACAGCGTGCTGAATGTGCCGCTGGATGTTGCTGTTGAAATGTTGCGGAATACGCGCCGCAAATCTGCGCCGGTGGCATTGAAGGAGTTGGGGCCGCATCCGGAAGATCAGGCTCCGGTGCAGATCTTCGAGGGGCGTTACGGTCCGTACGTTAAGCACGGCTCTGTGAATGCCACTGTACCGAAGGAGACGGATCCGGCCTCTGTCACGATGGAGCAGGCGCTGCAATGGCTGGCGGCCCGGGCGGCCAGTGGTGGCAAGTCGGCTGGGCGTCGTGGCGGTGCGGCTCGGGGAGCCAAAAAGGCCGTGAAGAAGGCTGCGAAGAAAGCTGCCGGGAAGGCGGTCAGCAAATCGGCCGGCAAGGCCGCCAAAAAACGCGGTCGGGAAGTCTGACACGGAAGTCGGGAAGATCCACAACGAAAGAAGCCCGACTGCGAGAGCAGTCGGGCTTCCTGTTTGAACTGAACCGAGAACGCGATCATTCAGCCTTCGGTGCATCAGCAGCCGGAGCGTCAGCAGCAGGAGCGGCGTCAGCGGGCTTTTCGCCTTCGGCAGGAGCGGCAGCCGGGGCAGCGTCAGCGGGCTTTTCGCCTTCTGCAGGAGCAGCGTCAGCTGGGGCAGCGTCTGCTGGAGCAGCGTCTGCCGGAGCAGCCGGAGTTTCAGCTGGGGCAGCCGGTGCACCACCAGCAACGCCGGAGCCAGCTGCAGCACCGCCACCGGCAGCACCAGTCTGCTCGCCACCACCGCAACCCACAGTAATTGACACAACAGCCAGCAGCACCAGTGCAGCAAGAGAACGCATCATCTTCATATGACCCAGCCTTTCAGTTTCCATCGGCCATCATCGGCACAAATTGACTCTGTTCCGCCGAAACCCCCCGTTCCGGCCACCGTCAACTGACACTAAACTACGGAAACCCGGTATAAATTCAACATCCAGCGATGCGAAAATCGATCACTTTCAGTTTTGGTGGCCAATGGCCCGATATCTGCGGGAATGCCGCCACGACCCTGAAAGTTTCGCTACAATACCCCGGAAAATGTACTTCGGGAGCTGAACGAGGGCGATTTTTGCCGTGTCAGTGCCAGGGGCAATTGCTGGACGGAAGATCAGGTTATGGCAGCCGGAGAAGACGGAGATCAGGAGGGATTTGAGGACAGCGTGGACGGTGACGCACTCACTCCTCGAAAGAAGGTGCGTCGATTTCCGACTGGTCCAGGTGTGTACCTGATGAAGGACGGTGAAGGGCGAGTGATTTATGTTGGCAAGGCCGTGAATCTGCGGAACCGTGCTTCGAGTTATTTTACGGCGGCGGCGGAGGTGGATCGCAGGACGGCCGATCTGGTGCTGGAAATTCGAGATGTGGATTTCATCGAGGCGGAGAGTGAGGTAGATGCGTTGCTGATGGAGGCGCGGCTGATCAAGGACATACAGCCTCGTTTCAATTCTCTGCTGAAGGACGACAAGACTTTTCCGTATCTGCAGATTACGACGCGGGAAGATTTTCCGCGTGTTGAGTTTACTCGTCAGCCGGAAACATCGGGAGTGCGATTGTATGGTCCGTTCACCAGTGCGGGTCAGTTGCGTGGCACGATAGCGGTGCTGCAGAAGATTTTTCGATTCAGGACGTGTTCGCTGGACATTGATGAGAAGGACGAGCGTTGGCGCTGGTTCAGGCCCTGTCTGCTGGCCAGTATTAATCAGTGCACTGCGCCATGCAATCTGAGGATCAGTCGTGAGGAGTATCGTGAGGACATCCGTCGGCTGCGATTATTTCTTGATGGTGGCCGTCCGGCGCTGCTCAAGGAGATGGAGGAGTCGATGAAGCAGGCTTCCCGCGAGCTGCGTTTTGAGAAGGCAGCGAGGATACGGGATGAGATTCAGGCTCTGGAGAGTCTGAATCTGCGGGGAGACCTTGAGAGTCATGCGCAACCGGAGGTGTTCTACACGGATCCGCGGAAGGGTCTGGAGGGTTTGCGGAAATTGCTGGGTCTGTCTGAGATTCCCCGCCGTATTGAGGGGCTGGACATTGCTCATCTGCAGGGCAGCGAAACGGTGGCCAGTCTGGTGCAGTTTATTGATGGATTGCCCTTCAAGCCGGGTTACCGGAAGTTCAGGATTCAGACTGTCGAAGGTGTGGATGATTTTGCGTCGATGCGTGAAGTGATTACTCGTCGTTTTTCGCGTTTGAATGAGGAGGGCGATGCCTTTCCGGATTTGCTGCTCGTAGATGGTGGCAAGGGGCAGTTGAATGCGGTGATGGAAACATTTCAGCTGCTCAGCATTACTCCACCGCCCACGGTGTCACTGGCGAAGCGTGAGGAGGAGATTTATGTGCCGGGTGCAGCGGAGCCGCATCGATTGAGCCGTCATTCGTGGGCTCTGCGTCTGCTGCAGTACATTCGCGATGAGGCTCATCGATTTGCTCAGCATTACCATCACATGCTGCGGCGACGCTCGTCACTGGGTGAGCAGAGTGGTCGTCGTCGGGGAAAGCGTCGCGGGGATAGCTGATTCGAGGAAGTCTGCTCAGGGAAGGGAGTTTGCTGTGTCGGAAGACCGCAGGGTACGCACATTTCGTCAGCGTCTGGAGGACAGGCTTCGTGAGGCGATCATAGCGCGTCATCGTCGCGGTGGTGTCGTGTTGTTCAGCGACACAACTCTGCGGGATGGTGAGCAGATGCCGGGTGCCACGCTGGAGCCGCATGAGAAGTTGCGGATCGCGCTGGCCCTGGAAAAGGCCGGTGTACATTCTCTGGATGCCGGTTTTCCGGCCAGTTCGGAAGCCGATGTGGAAGCCATTCGACTGATGGTGGGTCGGGTGCGGGGCCCGGTGCTGACAGCGCTTTGTCGGACGGTACGCAGTGACATTGACGCGGCAGATCGCGCTCTGGATGGAAACCCGGTGCACAAACGCGGGGTCAGTCTGTTCTGCGGAACCAGTCCGCTGCATCGCACTTACAAGCTTGGGAAGAGTAGGAGTGAGATTCTGCAGTTGATTTCCGACACAGTCGGATACGCGGCGGAGAAGTTTCGGATTGTGGCGTTCAGTCCTGAAGACGCCAGCCGCACGGAAGTCGACTTTTTGTGCGAGTGCTATCGTGAGGCTATTCGCGCGGGGGCGACGACAATTGGCTTTCCTGATACGGTGGGGCTGCTGACTCCGGAAAAATCACGGGACTTCATTCGGCGGATTCAGGACGGAGTGCCGGAGCTGCAGCGGGCTCTGCTGGCGGTCCATTTTCACAATGACCTGGGTCTGGCTGTCGCCAATACTCTGGCGTGTATCGCAGAAGGCGCCAATGTGGTGCAGTGCACTGTGAATGGAATCGGCGAACGGGCGGGAAATGCTTCGCTGGAGGAGGTTGTGATGGCACTGACACTCCATCAGGAGCAGTACGGGCGGACCCACCGTGTTGATACTCGGATGCTGGCCCCCCTGTGTCGTCTGGTGGCAGAGCTCACAGGGGTCGGTCTGCCGCTGATGAAACCTGTTGGCGGAGCGAACATTTTTGCGACTGAAGCGGGAATCCATCAGGACGGACTGCTGAAGAATCCGGACACCTATCTGCCGTTCCGGCCTGAAACGGTGGGCGGTGATGAGATACGGCTGGTGCTGGGAAGGCACAGTGGTCGTCGGGCGGTCGCACATCGCCTGCAGGGACTTGGTATTCCCCATAATGAGGCACGGGTGATTCGCATCACGGAGAAGTTGAAGCTGCTGCCCAAAGGGACGATTGTGGATGATGTTCTGTTGCAGCGGATAGCCGCAGACACCCTGTAAATCGAGCCCCGTCCATTCAGTTTCGGAATTCCCTATGGCCTCTGTTCTGGTCGATACCCACTGTCATCCCGAATCTGATTCGTTTCGTCAGGATTTTGAAGAGGTGCTGGGGCGTGCTGCAGCCGCCGGGGTGGTGCAGTTGCTGGCGATCGGCATTTCCGCCGCCACCAGTCAGGCCGTGGTCCTCCTGTCCAACAGGTATCCTGGAATTTCGGCCGTGGTGGGAGTACATCCGAACCATACTCATGAGATTCGGCCGGGGGACTGGGAGCGGATTGAGGAACTGGCATTTCATCCGCGGGTCGTGGGGATTGGCGAGACGGGTCTTGATAACTACTGGAAAGACGTCCCACTGGATCTGCAGTACGATTCGTTTCGACGACATATTCAGTTGTCCCGTCGGTGTGACAAGCCATTTGTCGTGCACTGTCGTGAGGCTGAGGCTGAAGTTCTGGAGGTGCTGCGTGAGTCAGCGGAGACTGCTCCTTTGCGGGGAGTGATGCATTCGTTCTGCGGCAGCGAAGCGACAGCGACTGAATGTCTGCAGTTGGGAATGTTTCTGTCCTTCAGTGGTATGCTGACGTATCGCAGGAATGATGAATTGCGAGCGGTGGCAGCTCAGGTCCCACTGGATCGGCTGCTGATCGAAACGGATGCTCCGTATCTGGCCCCTCAGCAGTACCGTGGCAAACGCAACGAACCTGCGTGGGTTGCCGACACATGTGCCTGTCTGGCGGAAGTTCATGGCATGTCGATGGAGGAAATGGCAAAAATCACGACGGGCAATGCGCGTCGCCTGTTCAGGCTGGATTGTGAGTCACTGAATCTGCCACCGTCGGCTGATGCTGTTTGACGGAAGTTCAGTCAGTCGATGAAGGCAAATTCATTTGTGTTGAGCAGTACCAGGCACAATGATGCGAGTGCCAGCTGCTCGGGACTGGCGGGCTCTGCGGTGGGCTGTGCCTGCAGCGGCATACTGAACCTGCTGCTGATGGCAGTCTGCACAGCCAGCCGTTCATCCGGATTCAGCTGACGCTCGAAGACCACCAGCAGGCTGAGGTGTCCGTGCCAGTACTCGCCTTCGATATTCCCCTGCTGCCCAATGACCCACGGTGTATCAAGGCGTCTGGGGGGGAGTCTGGCTGACTGGAAGGCAGCCTGTCGCAGTCCCTGGAACAGCACAGCACCGTTGGGACCATTGGCAGCCGTCAGCAGGAATGGTTGATCGCCCTGCTGCAATTCGCCAACTCCGGACAGCGCGTCGCTCAGGCGGAAGGCTCGTTCGCCAGTGAGTCCCACGAACAGGGATTCGGTGGAGTTACCATCGCGGCCGCTCCAGTTCGACAGCAGTTCCCGGTGTCCTGCGGCGGCGCGATCGGTCGCGACGGCAAACGCGGTGAACTCATCCTGATCCAGCAGTCCAGTGCCAAGCTGCAGGAAGCTGTCGCGTCCGTTGAACTCCACAGCGGCATGGTTGTTTCCCGGCAGTTTGCTGAGCATTGGCCGTCTTGCGGGGACAGGCTGGGTGGCAGTTCGCCCGGCGGTATCACGGCTGAGCCAGAGTTCGACGGATCCGTCCGGGGACAGCTGGATTCCTGTGGATGCGTCCAGCAGCAGCCGCACTTCGGTTGCGAGGGGCACATGTTCCGCCGGGGCGGCGATTTGTCGGCAGACCGCTGCAACAGCCGGGGCAACGCGTGCGGGCAGTGAGTTCTGCTTGCCTGCTGCCGCGGTCCGGAGGCTTTCGGCAAGGAGACGTTTCTGAGTTGCGAGGTGCTGGAGGCTGTCGGACAGTTCCTGCTCGTCAGGCTGACGCTGCAGGATTGCCTGCCAGATGTGCCGGACCTGGGCGGCCTGTCCGGGGACGGGGGCCGTGGTGGCAGCCAGTGCTTCGGCACGCTGGTGCATAAACTGATTGTTCAGCAGTGTCAGCGCCTGAGGGGCAACGATTGAGACATCCCGGCGCCCGCAGGAAATGGTGGTGTCGCACTGATCGAAGGTGGTCATCATAGGTGGCTGCAAACTGCGCTGCAGATACATGTAGAGACTGCGGCGCAGTTGTTCTGCCGGTGGTGATGCTGTCCATGCGGCATCTTTTTTCGAGAGGCCTTCGAGGGCGTCCGTGCTGAGAGTGGGCACGAAACCGGGGCCTCCTGTTCGCCGATCCAGTTCCCCGGACGCGACCAGAAACGCATCCCGGAGGGATTCGGCGTCCTGCCTTCGCCGATTGGCTCGCCACAGCCATCGGTTACCGGCGTCGATGGAACTGCAGTGCTGTTCCTGCGGATGCTGCGCTGACTGCCCCCATGCGGCGGAGGTCAGTATCAGGCGGTGCATGTGCTTCAGGCTGCCACCACTGCGGAGCAGTTCGCGGGCGAGCCAGTCCAGCAGCTCAGGATGGCTGGGCTGATCGCCGGTGAAGCCGAAGTTGCTGGTGCTGCGAACGAGCCCTTCACCAAAGTGGTGCATCCAGAGTCGGTTGACAATAACTCGCGCAGCAAGTGCGTTCTGCGGGCTGGCAATCCAGTCCGCCAGCTGCAGTCTGAGCCTGGTGGTGCTGCCCGTGTCCGCCGCAGCAAAATCACTGCGGCCTGGGGCTGGCAGGCAACTGAGCGGACCTGCGGAAACAGCCTGCAATGGCCTGTGACGCTCGCCGTTTTTCAGAACATGCAGTGGCTGGGGCTGTCTGGTGAGGTCAGTCCATCCCAATACTTCGGGATATCCCAGTGCTGCTGCATCCGGTCCACCCAGCAGCGTGCGACTTCCGGCTTTCAGTGGCCCCGGCCAGAAGGCTGCAGCAAATCGATAATAATCGGACTGGGGAATCGGATCGAATTTGTGATCGTGGCAGCGTGCACATTTGACCGTCAGTCCCAGAAAGGCGGAGGACGTCGTGTGTACCAGATCTTCAAGTCGTTCATAAACGTAGTCCTCAGGGTCATTCGGCTCATCGTTCCATGTGCCCAGTCGCAGAAATCCGGTGGCAATCACAGTCTGTTCGCTGCGATTCGGGACTTCGTCTCCTGCCAGCTGCAGGCGGACAAACTGATCCCAGGGAAGATCTGCATTCAGTGCCTGCACGACCCAGTCTCGATACTTCCAGGCAAATGGTTTGGGCTGGTCGCGTTCATAGCCACTGGTGTCGGCATAGCGTACCACATCCAGCCAGTGTCTGGCCCAGCGTTCGCCATAGTGCGGCGATGCGAGCAGGCGGTCAACCAGTTGCTGATACTGAATGGCAGTCAGCCCCCCCTGCCCTGCCCTGTCTGCGGCAGCAGCCAGTTCCATGTCGGATTGCAGCGGTGGCAGTCCGGTTACCACCCAGCTCAGCCTTCTCACCAGTTCCCGTGCTGTTGCCGCCGGGGCAGGTGTCAATTGATGTTGCTGCAGTCCAGCCGCAAGGAATCGATCAATGGGATGCGATTGCCAGGTGTTCCAGGGGACAGCAGACGGTAGCGGTGGCTGAGCCGTCTTCAGGGGCTGCAGTGACCACCAGTCACGACCGCCGCGGCTGGTCAGAGTTTTTTCGAAGAGATCCAGCACGCGACCGGCGGGAACTTTGGCACCCTGATCAATCCAGCGTCTGAGCACATCCACTTCCGACGGGGGAAGCGGACGAGCGTGGCCGTTGGCAGGCGGCGGCATTTCAGCTGCGAGGACTCGAGCCAGCAGCAGGCTGCCGGCTGCATTTCCTGGAATCAGTGCCGGACCGCTGTCTCCACCGCGTCGCTGATCAGCTGCAGTTTCCAGCGACAGGCCACCGGAGGGATTGTTGTTCTGGTGACATTCGAGGCAGCGACTGAGCAGGACGGGAGCAACATCCCGGTCGAAATCGGGGTCTGTCTGTCCTGCCACCGGCCTGATCAGGACCGCTAAGGCGATCAGTGTGATGCGGATCACAAGCGACATTCAGCGACTCCGGAATTCACGGCTGTTTGCCCTGTTTTTTAGCTGTCCCAGGCTTCTTTTGCGGGCTGATGGCTTCTCCGTCAAACGGCTGGTTGCCGTAGGCGGATCGCGGAACCTCAGCGGTGTCACCGACTTGCTCACGCAGCCGCTGCAGTTCGGCCTGCAGTTCCTGTACCACCTGAGCATACTCCGGATCCCCGTAGTAGTTCCTGGTCTCCTCTGGGTTTTGTTGTCGATCGAGCAGTTCCCATTCGTCGATATCCGGCTTGTAGTAGTGCACCAGTTTGTAGCGATCGGTGATAACGCCCATATGTGGCCGCACCCGATGCGGGACAGGGAATTCGTAATAGTGATAGTAAAGGCTGGTTCTCCAGTCCGCCGGGGTTTGCCCCTGCAGAATCGGCAGCAGGCTGCGTCCCTGCATATCGGCCGGCTGCGGGAGTCCGGCGATATCGAGGAAAGTCTGAGCAAAGTCAACAAGTGAAACGATTTCCTTCTGCACGGACCCTGGTTTCACAACGCCCGGCCACCGCACCATCATTGGTGTGCGGAGTGATTCTTCGAAGATCCAGCGCTTATCGAACCAGCCGTGTTCTCCGAGGAAGAATCCCTGATCGCTGGTAAACACGACCACCGTGTTGTCGGCTTCCCCCTCATCCTCAAGGGTCTGCATCAGTCGTCCGACATTTTCATCGACCGCTTTTACGCAGGCAAGGTAGTCATGCATGTAGCGGTTGTATCTCCAGCGGACAAGTTCCCTGCCCTGCAGTCCTGCTGCCAGAAATTTTTCATTTCGAGGTCCGTACCAGGCGTTCCACTGCTGCAGTTGTTCAGGAGACATATTGGGTGCGGGACGTAGTTTGGCGTCCAGTTCCGTAAAGGTTCGATCAAGTCCCATGTCGTGATCGGAGACTGCGCGACTGCGACCTGCAAAATCGTCGAACAATGTGGGGGGCTCGGGATAAACCCGATCGTTGTCCCAGCCAAGGTGCCGAAGAGCGGGTGCCCATTCGCGATGTGGCGCTTTGTGCTGGCTCATGAGGAGAAACGGTTTTGTGCGATCCCGCTGCTTCAGCCAGTCAATCGACAGATCAGCGATCAGGTCGGTTGTGTAGCCGTTGAGTTTGACTTTTTCGCCGTTGCGAATCATCGGTGGGTTATAGTAGAGCCCCTGGCCGGGCAGAATCTGCCAGTGATCGAATCCGGTGGGGTCCGAGACGAGGTGCCATTTGCCGATCATGGCAGTCTGATATCCGGCAGCTTTCAGCAGTTTGGGGAAAGTTGTCTGTGAGCTGTCGAAGGTGCAGTTGCTGTTGTTGTAGAAGCCGTTGCGGTGGGAGTATTTGCCGGTCAGGATTGTTGCCCGGCTGGGGCCACAGATGGAATTTGTGACCAGACAGCGATCAAAGCGGGCACCCTGTGCGGCCAGTTTGTCGATATGGGGTGTTTCCAGAAGGTGTCGACTTTCACCGTAGGCACTGATCGCCTGGCACGTCAGGTCGTCGCAGAAGATGAAGACAATATTCGGCCGACGAGGTGAAGACTGTGCAGCGGGCGACTGAGCAGTGCTGGTGGCCGGCGTAAGCAGCCAGCCAAGCAGAAGTGTCAGCAGGCAGGTTGTTCGAAACATGGTTAGGCTTTCAAGGTTCAGTTGCGACAGACAGTTTCGTCGAGATTCAGTACCAGATTGCAGAGCATGGTCCACGCGGCCAGTTCCACAGCGGGAAGCTGTGCGGCGACGGCAGCTTCCCCGTTTCGAATCACGAGGGCTGCTTTTTCGGGGTGAGTTTCAAAGTGTTTTCGCTGAGTGTTCAGGGCCTGCTGCAGGATCGGCAATTCCTGTTCAGCGGGTTTTCGGGCCAGCACAGTGCGATGCAGCAGGGTGATGCGAGCGGTGTCATCACCGGTGGATTGCAGCAGTCGTTCCGCGAGGACTCTGGCAGCTTCAAAATGCTGCACGTCGTTCATCAGCTGCAATGCCTGCAGCGGAGTGTTGCTGCGTTCGCGGCGACTGCAGAACTGTTCGCGGTTTGGTGCGTCGAAATTTGTCATGAACGGTGGCGGCGCCGTGCGTTTGATGAAGCAATAAACGCTGCGGCGGTAGATCGCACTGCCATGTTCCTGCATATAAAATCGGGTGTTGCTGTTTTCATAACCGACGGGCTCCCAGATGTCCGGTGGCTGATAGGGCATGACCCCTCGACCACCCATGGTGGCATCCAGCAGGCCGCTGACGTACAGCACATTGTCGCGGAGTTGCTCCGCATCAAGGCGAAACCTTGTACCGCGGGACAGCAGGCGGTTGTCGAAATCCAGCTGCAGGGCAGATTCTGTCGACACTGACGCCTGGCGGAATGTGGCTGATGTCAGCAACAGTCGAAAGAACTGTTTCTGATCCCAGCCTGAGTCGCGAAATTCCGTGGCCAGCCAGTCAAGCAGTTCAGGGTGTGAAGGCGGATCTCCGCGAGTACCAAAATCATCGCTGGTGCGGACAAGTCCTGCGCCGAAGACCTGCTGCCAGATGCGGTTGACAGTCACTCGGGCAGTCAGTGGGTTTTCCGGTGAGGTGAACCAGTTTGCCAAATCCAGTCGGCTGGCGCGGCGCCCTGTCAGTGGCTGACCATCCTGGCTGCGAAGAGGTGGGAACTGAGCAGGAACACCGGGTTCCACCCTCGCGCCACGTTTGTCGTACTGTCCACGTTCCATGATGAAAGCTTCGCGAGGCTGCGGCAGGTCAGTGAACATAAAAGTCCCGGGGACCTCGTCCAGAACCGCAGCCCGTCGAGCGAGAGCCGCATCGAGGGATCGGCGTTCGACCGCAGCCGGGGAATCTTCAGCACGCTGCACCACCCGTCTCCAGAAAGTCTTCAACTGCAGCAACTGGGTGGCATCAGGAGTGTCCTGCGGACCCGCCACCAGCAGTTTCTGAAGTTCCGGGGGCAGTCCGTCAGGACTTGTACCCCTGGAGATTTCCCACCAGGCGTTGAAGGAAGCGCGGGGATCACGTCCGGCAACAAGACGACCGGAAATACGCACACTGTCGATACGAACTCGACCTCCGTCCTGTCCGAGCACCAGCGATTTGATGCGTGCGCCGGGAGTTGAGCAGGCCTGCAGGAGCGGGATTTCCAGCGAATGCCAGGTTCCGGGGGCTGGCAGACTGCCCATCTTTTTGCCTCCCGACACCTCCATTTCGTCAGTCCAGACGGAACGTCGAGTCCGACCGTCATCGTATTGAATTTTGAGGCTGCGGGGCGGATGTCGCGGATCTGTCCAGACATCAACAGTCAGGATTCCATCGGCAGGGATCATGACTGGAATAAGCGTCAGGTCGATGGTCAGTTCGTAGTCTGATCCGTAAGCCAGTTCCAGTGAGCGAGCGTCTGTGTTTTCCCCGGCTTGCGAACTGCGAATCCATACGGCTTCATTTCGTGAGGTATTTCGGGATCGGCTGCCGGGAGGCAGGAGATCGTCGAGGATCAGATCACTGACGGGGCGTTCTGCTGCGGGGTCTGCAGGTTCATCTGTGAGTCTGCCGGCGGCGGCGGCCTCGCTGAGTGATTTCTGCAACTGCTCCTCCGCCAGCCTTAAACGCTCTTCGGCGTCGTCGCTCAACCGTTGCTGTTCGGGCGTTCGGACTCGCAGAAATGGCTGCGTGCGGCTGATGTTGCCATCCATGCCGGGGTCGGCTGCCGAGTAGAAAAAGGCATACATGGAGTAGAAGTCGCGCATAGTAATCGGGTCATATTTGTGATCGTGGCAGACTGCGCAGCCCGCCGTCACACCCATCCACGTCTGCATGGTGGTGCTGGTCCGATCCACCGCATAGCGATAGAGCCATTCTTCATTGATCGCGCCGCCTTCGCTGGTTGTTACATTGCAGCGGTTGAATCCGGTTGCCACTTTCTGTTCGAGTGTCGCCTCGGGCAGCAGGTCGCCGGCAAGTTGCCAGGTGGTGAACTGATCAAATGGCAGATTGCGATTGTAGGCACTGATGACCCAGTCGCGCCACGCCCACATTTCGCGTTCATTGTCCAGATGCAGACCGTGAGTATCAGCGTACCTGGCAACATCGAGCCAGTGCCGCGCCTGCTCTTCGCCATAGCGAGGCGACTGGAGATACCTGTCGATCATGCGTTCATAAGCACCCGGCGACTGATCCTGAAGGAATTCATCGACTTCGGACACCGCTGGTGGCAGGCCTGTCAGTACAAAAGCAACGCGGCGGATCAGAGTGGTGCGATCTGCCTCCGGCTGCGGCTGCAGTCCTGTCTGTTCCAGCCGGTTGAGGACAAAGGCGTCAGGAGGATTGCGGACCCAATCTGCCCGACTGACGGCGGGGAGCGGGGGCCGGACCGGGGGTTCAAATGCCCAGTGCTTCTGCCACACTGCACCTTCCTCGATCCAGCGACGGAGCAGTTGCTTCTGCTGAGCGGTCAGAGTTTTACCGGTTTCCGGAGGCGGCATCTGTATGTCGGTGTCGGACGAGTCAATCCGTTTGAGAAGTTCGCTGCTGTCGGGCTTGCCCGGTTTCACGGCGGCCCGTCCATCATGGTCCAGTAAGGCGCCTTCCGTTGTATCCAGGCGCAGATCGCCCTTGCGAGTACCAGCATCGAAACCATGGCATTCAAGGCAGTTGGCAGCAAGGATCGGGCGAATGTCCCGATTGAACTGCACACGTTCCGCCGGATCTGTTGCCTGAGCCGCAGCGGACAGCAATACGCAGACGATCCATACAGCCATGCCTGCAGGAGAAGCGATGGTCCGCAGGGACAGGGTGAACTGAATTCCCGGCATGGATGTGTCCAGGTGGAGGGGGACTGGCTGGAAGGAACCGAGGGCAGCCGGAGTTGACGGCCCTGATCGCCGTTAATTGTATCAGGATTCGCAGCCATTTTGCCACCCTTGGGTGAGTTTACGGGCGGGTCAGCATGCAGAACCGGTCCAGCGGAACGCCGATCGCCCGGAAGACTTGTCTTTTGGCCCAATTCCAGCGAGATTGCAGGTCCTCAGGGGGAATTGGGTCCTCCGGATTTCCTCACCATCACCCCACCACTCAGGGAATTCAGGCTATGACTACGTTTGGTCAGTCAACAAATCGACGTCAGTTTTTGCAGCAGTCAGCTGCGCTGATCGGTGCCGCAGGCGTGCCGTCAGTGCTGCAGGCAGGGAATCGCCACAAACAATTGAATGTTGCGGCGGTAGGTGTCAACGGGATGGGATGGGCCGACCTCAACAGTATTGGCACACATGCAGCTGTGAAATTTGTTGGCTTCTGTGACATCGACTCGGCACGTTTTGACAAGGCTGATGCAGCCTATCCCGGTGTCAGGCACTGGGCCGATTATCGTGAAATGCTGCAGCACCTTGGCGCGACTGTGGATGCGGTGATCGTGTCAACTCCCGACCATATGCATGCACCGGTGGCATTGGCTGCCATGCAGATGGGAAAGCATGTTTACTGCCAGAAGCCGCTGACACATACCGTGTGGGAAGCGCGGCAGATGACACTGATGGCGGAAAAGGCCGGCGTGACAACTCAGATGGGCAATCAGATTCATTCAGCAAAAGAGTATCGACTGGGGGTACGACTGCTGCAGGACGGTGCGATTGGTCGAGTGCGGGAAGTGCATTCGTGGGTTGGAGTGCAGGGGCGGCAGTACTGTCAGCGGACGGATCGCCCGGCAGCGGCCGATGTCCCAGCGACGGTCAATTGGGATCTCTGGCTGGGAGCAGCACCGGAGCGCCCGTTTGCCGCTGAGGTTTATCATCCCTTCAAGTGGCGTGACTGGCAGGACTTTGGTTCCGGAGCCCTCGGCGACTTTGGCTGCCACATTCTGGACCCGGTATTCTCGGCTCTCGGTATCCGACATCCGACCAGTATTCTGGCCGAAAATTCCGGAACAACTGCTGAAGTCTGGCCGGGGCCGGAAACTGTCACGTGGGAGTTTGCCGGGACGAAGTACACGACTGGAGCGATCAAAGTGATCTGGCGTGACGGCGGACTGAAGCCTGCGCTGGAACTTGCCGGCATGCCCGCTGACCGGCAGCTGCCCAATGCCGGTTCACTGTTCATTGGCGAAGGTGGCACGATGGTGCTGCCGCATGTGGGTATGCCGCAGCTGTATCCGATGGACAAATTTGCGAACTACAAACTTCCCGACGTCGCCGGTGCCAGTCACTGGCACGCCTGGGTGGATGCAGTGCTGGCAGGGCAGAAAACCACGGACGGTTTCGACTACGCTGGTCCCCTGACCGAGACCGTGCAGTTGGGCAACGTGGCAGCTCGCCTGCCCGGTCAGAAGATTCAGTGGAACGCCGAGGGTTTTCGTACGGATCTGCCGGCAGCCGATAAACTGCTGACAAAGCCGTATCGCAGCGGTTTCGAGGTACGGCCGGTTTGACTTCATAGCAGTTGCCGGCGAGCCTGCTGCAGGGTTTTCAGGAACGCCTGCACGTCGTCCGCAGTGTTGTAAACTCCGAAACTAACGCGAGTTGATCCGGCAATTCCGAGATAGTTGTGGAGCGGCATTGTGCAGTGGTGTCCATGGCGAGTGAACACGCCGTGGCTGTCAAGCAGCGCGGCCAGATCCTCGGGATGAACGCCGTCGATCCGAAAGCTGACAATGGCGCCGCGATGTTCAGGGGCCGGTCCGAAGATCCGCAGTCCGGGGATCTCACGAAGCCCCTCGAACAGCAGCCGGGTCAATTGCTCTTCATGCTGATGCACGGCGCCGAGCCCCAGTTGCTGCAGCCAGCGAATGGCCGCGCCCAGTCCGATCACCTGCACGATTGGCATCGTACCGGCTTCAAATTTTGCGGGTGGTCGCGACCAGACAGAGCGTTCGACAGTCACCTCGGAAATCATGTGACCCCCGAACACCACCGGTTCCATTTCCTCGAGCCGTGACTGGCGTCCGTACACGATTCCCACTCCCGTGGGACCGTAGACTTTGTGTCCGCTGAAGACCAGGAAATCGATGTCATCAGCTGCAACGCTGGTGGGGAGGTGCGGGACGCTCTGGGCGCCATCGACCACGAGGCAGGCGCCGATTTGACGGCACCGGCGGGCAATCTCTCTGATGGGGTTAATGGTTCCCAGCATGTTGGACATGGCGGTAACGGCAACAAGCCTGACTCGTTCAGTGAATACGGAGTCGAAGGCGGAGGCGTCGAGACGACCGTCCGGGGTGAGTGGTATGAGTTTGAGCCTGGCTCCGGTGCGGATTGCCACCTGCTGCCACGGGACGAAGTTGGCGTGATGCTCCATCACGGTCGTCAGGATTTCGTCACCGGGACGCAGACGCGGCAGTGCCCAGCCTGATGCAATCAGGTTCAGTCCGGCGGTGGTTCCGGCGGTGAACACGATTTCGTCCGGAGAACGAGCCCCGAGGAAATTCGCTGTCAGTTCGCGAGTTGCCTCGAACTCTTCATCAATCCGCACTCCGAACTGATAAGTGCCTCTGTGAGCGTTTGCGTAGTATTGTTCTTCGACCTCGCGTTCCTTCTCGATGACGCAGGCTGGCTTCTGCGAAGACGCTCCGCTGTCAAGCCAGACGGGAAACCGTCCGTCTCCGAGGGGCCTGTTGAGCACCGGGAATTGTCTGCGGATCTGCTGGACATCAAAACGCGGGGCCGGACACAACGGCAGTACCGTGCCTGGGGAAGCGGCTGTGTCTTCAGCGGGCAATCCGGAGGTGACGGCGTGTTTGCGTGCGAGCAGCTGGATGCGTTCCACCATTCCGCGCAGTCCGTTTCGTCGCTGCGGAGAAATGTGCTGCTG
>SXXK01000133.1 GCA_005791255.1 Planctomyces sp. | reverse complement strand
CGGAAGTTCAGGCGGAATGAACAGGCTGTAACGATTCTGCCGGCCAAAGGCACATAAACAGACACTTAACTGAACAAAAGAACACTTCAATTCGTTTTATCTTTGATTCAACCGCCAAAATGCTGAAACCCGTCGACTTTCCAGGTGTTTTGGAAGATTGACCGTGTGGCGGTTCCTTGACCGGCCAGCATTGTCTCTGGATAATTCCCGGTTTTTGAAAATTCGTTGTTGGGTGTTTCGTTCTTCGCAGCGGAGATCCGCAGTCCATGCAGTCCATGAAGTCAGAAGAGCTGGCCGAGTTTCGCGGGATGCTGAAGTTACTGCGAGCCCGGATCCGAGGTGACGTAGAACAACTGCGCGAGGAAGCCTTTTCCGGGTCTGAAGCCGGCCACGAACAGCGATCATCCAACCACATGGCGGAAATGGGTTCCGACGCATGGGATCTGGAATTTGCCCTGCAGCTGGCAGCCACCGATCAAAGTGTGATTGAGGAAATCAATCATGCTCTGAAGAAACTGGATGACGGCACCTATGGTGTGTGTGAGATGTGTGCCGAGCAGGGGCGTCCGGAGGCGAAGTCGCGCATCGCCAAAGCTCGGCTGCAGGCCATCCCCTATGCTCGCAACTGCATCGATTGCGAGCGAGAAAAGGAAAAACGTCGCTGATGGATCGGTATCCTGCCAGCCGCATCACCGTGTACTCGGTCCTGACGGCGATTTGTCTGGCTGTGGATCTGGGCAGCAAGTCCGTGATCTTCTCCCGTCTGGGCGGCCCCTTTCAGAGTACCGGCTGGTATCTTGACGGGTGGCTGAAGTTCGAACTGCACACCAGTCTGAACCAGGGAGCCCTTTGGGGTTTCGGCCAGGGTTATGCCCTTTGGTTTGCCGGGCTCAGTGTCGTCGCCTTTGCCGGCATCGTCTTCTGGCTGTTTTTCCGCGGCGCCGCCGCAAGTCTGTGGCTGACATCTGCACTGGGCCTGATTTCCGGGGGCACACTGGGCAACCTTTACGATCGGCTGGGACTGCACGGTGAGTCGTTCCCGGGAAACGACCGAGTGGCTCTGGCGGTCCGGGATTTTCTGCACTTTCAGCTGGGTCCGCTGGACTGGGCGATTTTCAATCTCGCCGATTCGTTTCTGGTCATCGGTGCCGCCATGCTGTTCGTGCAGTCATTTCAAAATGACGCACCGGCGAACTCTGCTGCGGTCCCTGCCGACGATTCCGCCCCCTGCTGACAGCCGCACAATGCCGGCAAAACCAAACTGGAGCCCCCTGTGATGTCTGCCGCACTGGTGCTGCTGATCCTGACCTGCCTGAGTGTCGTCCCGGAACCTGCTCCGGGCCCGGCCACAGCAACCCTGCAGCTGGCGGCTCGCAGCCGCACCCGGGTTGCGCCGGAATCTGCCCTCTGGCACTCCACCGAACAAACTCTCACATGGCAGCCCGCCGAAACCTGCGTGGTCGTCTGCGACATGTGGGACGATCACTGGTGCAAACCCTCAGCCGCACGCGTGAGCGAACTGGCTCCGGTGATGAACGAAGTGCTCAAAGCCGCTCGCTCACAAGGCCTGCTGATCATTCACTGCCCCAGCGATACGATGGACTTCTACAAAGACACACCGCAGCGACAACTGGCCATGGCTGCGCCGCCGTTCGCCGCACAACCAGCACTCGAACGCTGGATCAGACTGATGCCGCAGCGCGAATCAGCGCTGCCCATCGATGATTCGGACGGCGGCTGCGACTGCGATCCGCCCGTGGCAAGTCGCCGGGCCTGGTCCCGACAGCATCCCGCCATCGAAATCCTCCCGGGTGATGCCATCACCGACAGCCCCGAAGCGTTCCATCTGATGAAACAACGGGGCATCCGCAATGTCATCGTCATGGGCGTTCACACCAATATGTGTGTTCTGGGACGACCGTTTTCCATCAGACAAATGGTGCTGCAGGGACAGAACGTCGTGCTGATGCGCGACATGACGGACACGATGTATAACCCGGCCCGGGCCCCGTTCGTCTCACACTTCAGCGGCAATGATCTCGTGGTCGAACACATCGAACAGTACTGGTGCCCGACCATCGAAAGTACAGCGTTCACGGGTCGCCCGGCATTTCGATTTTCGCAGGATCGCAGACCCCGCCTGACCGTGGTGGCGTCAGAGCCGGAGTACGGGACTGCGGAATCGCTGGCGGAATTCCGCAGGGAGCTGCAGCAGGAATTCCAGGTGTCCATGGTCTTCGGTGACGCCACCGATGGCAGTCTGCTGCCGGGACTGGACGTCCTGAAATCCGCCGACCTGCTGCTGCTCAGCACGCGTCGTCGGACTCCCCCCGCCACCCAGCTGCAGCTGGTTCGCGACTTCATCGCCGCCGGAAAACCCGTCGTCGGCATTCGCACCGCCAGTCATCCATTCCACCTGCGCAACCAGCCGGCACCCGCCGGCCGCGCTGACTGGGCCGATTTTGATTCTGAGGTCAACGGCGGGCACTACACCAATCACCACGGTGCCGGACCGGAAACCGCCATCACACTGGCCTCCGGTATAACTCCCGAACACCCGCTGCTGCAGAATGTCGACGCCACCAGACTCCGCGGCAAAGGGTCCCTCTATCGCGTCAGCCCGCTGGCAGCTTCGGCCCAGCCACTGCTGATCGGTACCATCCCGGATCAACCGGCCGAACCCATCGCATGGCTCAATCGTCGAGCCGACGGGGGGCTCACGTTCTACACTTCTCTGGGTCACACCGGTGACTTCGCACAGGAAGACTTCCGCCGACTGCTGAGAAATGCCTGCCGCATGCTCACACAGCCCGCATCACCCTGAGACTGAGCTCCCGGTACGCCCCCGGCAACCAGCCCCGCTGCCGACGAGCTCACTGCCATGCCAGCAGCGGACCAAACCACGTACTGTAACGGCCTCCCCGCAGACTGCCCGAAATCTGCAGCCCCGCTGCCGCTGCCTCCCCGCTCAGCCGCGCATCGTCCAGGAATACTCCGGAAATCCGGCTGATTCTGAGGGGAGCCTCCGCCTGCCACAGAATCGCTGAACCGTCAACAGTCGCCGCCACCACACGCCGTCGACCGGATCCGTGCGCCAGCCCCAGCAGCCACGCACCAGGCAGCGGCTGCAGTGAATCACCAGCCACCTGCTGCAATCCTCCGTAACAAAACACCAGTTTCTCACCCGACTGACGATAACGGAAAAACAGCCGCGCAACTCCGGCCTCCAGAACGTCCACCTGACGCGGATCAGAACACTCCCACCGCAGTCGGATTTTCCACGCCTGGTCCAGCCAGCCATGCATGTCCGCCGGACTGCGGCGAAACCAGCCGGCAGCCTCAATCGCCAGCTGCTCCAGTTCCTCCGCAGGCTCCGCCCCGGCCGCCGCACAACAGGCCAGATCCTGCAGATACAGATCCACCAGATCAGCAGCCGGATCCAGCGGTGGTGGTTCAGGGATCGCCGCGTCCGCCGCAGGTCGCATTTCCAGCAAACGGCCCCGCTGATCATCCGCCAGCTGCCGCACGATCTGCAGACCACTCAGGGTCTGCCGCCACTGCTCATCCGTCAGGTCCGGCTGCAACTGCAGAAAACCCACCAGCGACTGTGCCGCCGCCAGCAGCAACGCAGTCCGGTCCGCAACCACCACAGTCGCCTGCTGCAGCTTCAACCGCAGACTCAGACGCTCCTCCACCCCCGTACGCCACGTCGCCAGTGTCTGCTCGGAACCGCCGTGAATGTGACTGCCATAAAACTTCTCCAGCTCACCCGCGATCACCTCACGCTGCTCACGAGACAACAGCGACGGCTGCGCCAGCTGCAAACCCGCAGACCTGTGATTCGCCAGACAGCGATACAGATAAATCCGGTCGTATTCACTGAGCAAAGGCAGACTGGTGACCTTCTGCAGCCCGAAACGCAGACTGTCGCCCGTCGGCGGAAACGCGGCAATCAGCTCAATCAATTCCGTTCCCAGAATCCACGCCGGATCACGCTGTCGAAAGCCGGTTCCGTAAATCCCCGCTGCCTCCACCCCAATCACCGTGATCAACTGCTGCAGCAACCCCACCGCCTGCCGATCAATCGTCGAATCCACCAGTTTCGCTGCCCCCCGTCGCCCCAGCTCAGATGCCGCCCACATGGCCCCCAACGACAGCGGACTGGCAGTGGCCAGCAGACGACCGGCATACAATCCCCGACTGGCATACTTCAGCCACGGACTGGCCTTCTGATAAACACCGTATCCAATCACCGCCCGCCGCACCCAGGTGTACAGAGTCCCCAGGCTGTAGGTCTGCACGTTCAGCGGCAGCTGTTCCAGCAGCACCAGCAGATGCAGCCAGATCCGACTGGCCGCTCGCGCCAGCTGCTCCAGACTGACCTCCAGCAGCGGATTCTCACTGTCCGGGCGATAAATCTGCGCCACCCGACGAATCAGCTGCAACGCCTCGTCCCGTATGGACTCCAAATGCACCCGGCCGTCCGCCACATAGCCGTTGTTCCGAATCTTCTCATACACCCGCTCCGCTTCCTGCTCCAGCAACTGCCGCACCGCACGGTCCTGAACACCCAGCTGCTCCAGATTGTCCGCGGTCAAACCGGTATGCAGATCATTCACCGGATACTCAAGAAACTCGTGAAACCTGGCGAAACGCGATGACAACTGCTGCTCACGCTGCTGCAGATCATCAGCCCGCTGCTGCAATGCCGCGGCGACTTCCGCACGAGTCTCCTCAAGAGACTGCAGAGCCTGCTGATACTGCTGCCGCTGCTGCTCAGCTGCACTGCGGGACTGCTGCACCTGCGGATGATCGTCCGCCGGAATTCTTCGCCGCAACGCCACACTCAGCAACGGCACAGTCGCAGCCAGAGTGGCCGCCGTGCGCATAAGCGGGTCCGTCAACCACCACTGTGCCCCCACCAGCCCTGTCAGAGTGGCAGCAGCAGCCACCGCCGTTCCAGCCTCCACTCGGATCGCCATGCCCACACTCCGATCACCAGACCGCCGCAAATCACTGCGCCACCGCCGCAGCATATCGCAGCACCGCCGTCACCGGAAAATGATCCGACGGATAACGCCCGCCCCGCTCAGTCCGATCAATCGTCGCTGCCACCGTCTGAAAACGCCCCGCAGAATACAGAATCCAGTCGATCCGCTCAGCTCCCGCGGTCCCCCGAAACCCATGAAACGTGCCCTCAGAACCCTGCTGCTGCGGAAAAGCAGCACGGAACGAATCCACCAGCACGCCATCACCAGCCGCTGCCTGCCACGGCGGAGATTGCTCCCCACAGTTGAAGTCACCCGTCAGAACAATCGGCAACCCGTCAGCCAGCTCAGGCAGACGACTGCGCAGCAGCCGCGCAGACTGCAGTCGCGCCTCGCCACCGCGATGATCAAAGTGCGTGTTGGCAAACAGCAGACGACGCCCCGAGTCCTGACGGTCGTGCAACCGAGCCCACGTGCAGACACGAGGCAGCGACGAATCCCAGCTCTTCGAAAACTTCTCCTCCGGTCGCTCGCTCAGCCAAAATTGCCCCGACTGCTCAACCTCAAATCGATCCTCGGAAACAAACAACCCACACTGCTCACCACCAGCCGAAGCATCCCGGGACCAGCCGATATAGACATACTTCAGCGGACGCTGCGCTCCGGAACGCAGCTGCCGCTGCAAATACTCAGCCTGAAACGGCAGCATCTCCTGAGTCCCCAGCAGGTCCGGACCATAATCACGGATCACCTGAACCACCAGGTCCTGCCGCTGCGGCCACGAATCCGCCCCGTCACTGGCCGTGCCGTAGCGGACATTGAAACTCATCACACGCAGATCCTGAGCCTCAGCGGGGGGCACGGACACCACACCCGACAACAGGCTGCACAGCAGCACGTACAGGCTGCAGCCAAACAGAGAGGATCGAATACGAACAGCATCGCAGCCCATCAGCCACCCCGCAGTTGACCACGTTTCCTGACCGCAGCACTGCTTACTGCATCTGCTGACGCTCATCGTCCGAGAACTGAATTTCCACATCACGATGGAGCGCTCGCGCCTTGCGAGCAGCCACCACCTTGTCACCCAGAACATGCCATGCCTGCCCCACCGCATCAGCATTGAAATGAGCCATAGCGCCTTCGGGAATTGACAGTTCCTCGGCATCTGCAACGGCATTCAGATCCGATGACAAAAACACGAACTTCCACTGATACACCGACTGCTGATGCTCAATCATCTCCGCCACCCGGTGCGATGTATACCGACGGCTGGAATTCTCCTGACCGTCGGTCACAATCACGATCGTCACCAGCCCAGGTCGCTCAGATTCGGGCATCGCTGCCAGTCGCACTCCCGTTTCATCAATGCAACGCCCGACTGCATCCAGCAAAGCAGTGGCGCCACGCGGCTGCAGCGAATACTGCGGGACGTTCGCCACCGGAATCGCCTGGCAGACAACCTCATACTCGTTGTCAAACTGCACCAGCGTCACCAGCAGTTCGCCAGGCACGGCTTTCTGCGATTCCACGAACGAATTGATGCCCCCTTCCGCGTCCTTCCGAATGGACTGCATCGAGCCACTGCGATCCACAATCAAGGTCACATCGGTGAGATCCGCACGCATGGTTCACGCCTTTCCGCAACACGAGAAACCCGGGGGTGGTGACTGGACTTCCATGAGTATCCGGGTGGACCTGCGGAAAGTCCAGTGCCGGCCCACTCGAATTCAGGGGGAATCAGGCACCCTCCGCATCCAGCCGAAACTTCGGGGACTGACTCAGGAATGTCCGCGGATTGTCCAGCGTCACCCGATCAATCAGACTCAGCGAATGTCCCCGCCGCTTCATCTCCAGCCGCGCTTTCGGTACCGCCAGCGGATCACTGCAGCCCCAGTCACCAGCCGAATTCATCCAGATCCGCTCCGATCCATACATCTCAATCACGTCCGCAGCCCGCTGCGGAGTCATCTTGGTGTCGGGATAGAGCGTCATCCCCGCCCAGAACCCCCGGTCCAGCACGTCCGCCACCGTGTGCTCCTCCACATGATCGATCAAAATCCGGCCGGGATCGATCGAGCTGGCACTGAGAGCATCCATGATCAGCCGAGTCCCCTTGCGTTTGTCCTCCAGATGCGGAGTGTGCACCAAAATCAGCTGATTGTGCTCCTCCGCCAGACGAATCTGCTCCTCCAGGATGATCAGCTCGTTCTTCGTGTTCTTGTTCAGCCCGATCTCGCCAATCCCCAGCACCGTGTCGCACTTCAGGAACTGCGGAATCAAAGCCACCACGTCCCGAGCGAAGGCCGGATCATCTGCCTCCTTCGGATTGATGCACAGCCAGGTAAAATGGCGAATGCCGAACAAAGCCGCCCGCCGCGGCTCATACTCGGTCAGCTGCCGAAAGTAATCATGAAAACCCTGCGCTGACGAACGATCAAAGCCCGCCCAGAAAGCCGGTTCCGTCACAGCAATGCAGCCGGACTGCGCCATCCGCTGATAGTCGTCCGTCGTCCGTGACACCATGTGAATATGAGGATCGATGTACTTCATACTGTGACTCCCGTCGCCGGCTTCACTGCCCCCAGAGCCCCCTTCATGCCGTGCGCCGACTGTGGCAGCTGCTCAGACATGTCGCTGAACAGATTCAACACCCGCGCCGTACGCTGCGGACCACCGTCCGCCACCAGCCGCAGGGCCTGCAATAACGCCTGCTCGCGAAAATCCGGCACGCCACCACCCGCCGCACGATCCAGCCGATCCAGAAATGCCGCGATATCCAGCAACCGCGCCCGATGCTCAAGAAAATACTGAGCCACAATCTGCTCACGCGACAGCGGACACACACCCGTTGCCTCAGTCATCTCTGCCCCCTTCCCTCTCTCACACATCACTGCCCACTGCCCACGGACCACGGACCACGGCCCACGGACCACTAAAAAACAATTCTTCGGTTGCGGCTGGTCACTTCCCAGAAATCCACAATCCGACCGCCATCAATAATCACCGCCCGGTCGTACAGCGCACTGGTCGGACACACGTGCACCGGAATCGCCAGCAGCACGTCACCCGGCTGATACTTTTCCGCTTCAGCAGTCACCAGCACCAGATGCTCTTCACTGTGAATGTCCTGCACTGCGTCCGGCAATTCCGGGATCAGCACACGAGCACCCTTTGGGGGATCGGCAGCAACAGCCTTGTTGCCCAGATCCAGCGTCATGCGATTGGGAGCCGGGCGACTGACCACTCGAGTCACCAGGGCGGCGGCCGGGGCAAACGGCAGGTCGGGAAACGAGTTGCCGTAGCCGGAATCGCTGAGCACAGAAGTGCCGGGACAGGTCTCAATCGCCGGATCGGACATTGAAGCATAGCAGGGGAAGGTTGGAGTCCCCCCGCAGGCGAAAGCCGGCACCGTCGATCCCAGCGCCTCGGCTTCGGCCCGCAGCTTCAGCACTCGCGGCCACTGCTCAGCCACCGCCACTCGTCGCTGCATCAGATCTCCCTGCCGCTGATGACCGTCATAAACCTGGAACCCGGAAGGTTCGAGTCCGGGGAGCTGTCGCACCAGATCATACAGGGCCGCTGCGCCGGGGGTTTCCGGAGTAATCCCGGTGCGGTCCATGCCGACGTTCACATCCAGCATCACGCCGATCGTGACACCTGCCGCGGCAGCTGCCGCCGACAGCTGCCGCAACGGCCGCTCGTGATCCGTTGTGGCCCGAAAACGACACTGCGGATAGGCCCCGGCCAGCGCCACCAGCCGGTCGATATTGGGTCCCACCGGGTTGTAGGCATACAGCACGTCCGTGGCGCCGGCGGACGCACACATCTCACACTCAGCAATCGTCGCTGCCTTGTGCTTCAGCACACCCCGCTCCACCCAGAGCCGGATGATGCGGTGCATCTTATGAGTCTTGCAGTGGGGACGCAGGCGTGCCGGCGACTTCGCCAGTTTCAGCATGGAATCCAGATTGGACAGCAGCCGATCCCGAAAAATCACCAGCTGCGGGCTGGGCAGGCGTTGCAGTTCCTCAGGCAGTATCGTTGGCAGTGAGAGACCCATGAGCAGTAACCCTGGCTGGAAAATCCTGATAATTGTGGTGCAGACCGCGAGCCGCAGAACTGGCGGTTGCGGTGCAGCGGGCGATAGTCTAGAAACCTGGTCAGGAAAGTTCACTCCAACCCCCGCTGCCTTTCTGGCAAACCCGCATGGCTGCCCCCAAACCGATTCGTCGAGCGTGGAAATTCTGTCCGCGGTGCGGCACAGCGGTGGCCCGCACCGGCCGCAACCCGTTTCGCTGCGGCGCATGTGGTTTTTCGCACTACTTTGCCCCCGTCGCTGCCGTCGGCTCCATCCTGACTGACCCCGCCGGGCAGGTGCTGCTGCTGGTGCGAGCGAAGGATCCGGGTAAAGGCCTGTACGGCCTGCCAGGCGGCTTCGTGGACGCCGGCGAAACCATCGAACAGGCCCTCAGACGCGAAGTGCTGGAAGAAATCGGCCTGCAGGTCCGCTCGCACCACTACCTCGCCAGTTTCCCCAACGAATACGCGTGGAACGGATTCGTGCTGCCGGTGACCGACGTGTTCTTTGTCGTGGAAGTCGAATCGTTTGCCGACATGCGCGCCGTGGATGGAGAGATTACAGGCTGGAAATTCTGCCGCCCCGGACGTCGTGAACTGAACCGTATGGCCTTCCTGTCCAACCGCCTGGCACTGGAACTGTACCTGCAGCAAACCCGCGCGAAGTGACAACTGACAACTCATCCCCCCCATCGCCCCCGCAGGGCGAGAGGTGTCGCGGGTGAGGGAGCAACATCCGCTTCACGCCTTCACCCCCCACCAGGCACACTGGCATATCCAGTGCTCATAGAATCGCGATACCTCACGCGAAGCCGCGAAGACGCGAAGTGGGGGACACACCATCGTGAGGCGCGAAGCGGGGGACACACCACCGGGCGCGAAGCGGGGGACACACCACTTACACCGAAAACGGGGACACACCATCACGAAGCAGACTGCAGACTGCCAGCAAATCCCACCACGTCGGTCACTCACCTTGCATCGGCCGCCTGCATTTCCGT
>SXXK01000132.1 GCA_005791255.1 Planctomyces sp. | reverse complement strand
GTTTCGTGGGTTTAGGCACAAAGCGAATACGTTGGAGCGTAATGGTTTTCAAGACCAATTCCCCAGAGCCCCCAGTCCACTATCGTTTCACCATCCCAGGGCGAGGCTCCTGCCGAGCCACCAAACGCTGGTCCGGGTAGTGGTCAATTGCCAGCGATTTTACAGAGCAGCAGAGATCGGTGCAGCGCTCGCGGCAGGGATGCGGCTCAGCAGGAGCTTCGCCCTCCCGGCACCTGCTCCTGCCAGAAAGTCAACGCCATTGGGCTCACACCCGGCAATCATCGCCGACAGCCCCAGGCCCGCGTCCTCGAGCCCGATCCCCAATGCTTTAACAGAAGGAATCCAGCAAAGCCCGTCGAGTTCGATCGCGATCATGATGCGGTCGAACGGGTCACGATGGTGATTGGGCAACGCCATCACGCCTGACGCATGAGGATGCAGGATCGGCGATGGCTTTTCGTGCGGGCTGTGTCAGCTTCACATCCCCGCTTGCCAGCCACAGGAGAGTATGTGTATCGAGCAGGAGTTTCATTCCATGTACTCCTTGAATTCTTCCAGCGGCGCATCGAAGTCAGGCGGCATGCAGACGATGCTTTCTGGAAACATCCCAGGAGCGGGACGCTGCTTAACCTCCCTGGTCTGCTCGCTGACAATCCTCGCGATGGCCTGCTGATTTTCGGTGATGATGATTTCATCTCCGGGGGCCAACCTGTGGACGATATCCTTGAAATTCGCCTGTGCTTCATCAATCGTGACGATTAACGACATTGCAAGTTCCCTGTTTGCGAACCACGAAACAGGCCAAAGAGAAGAAAAGACATGCGAGGGAGCCCGTGGACTGCATCTGCAAACAATCCACAATCGCCCCCCGGAATTCAAGGGATTTGTGTGCAGAAAGATTTGGGGGGCACCAAACAACGCACTGGCGCCCGAAAGCCAGATTCGACGTCGGAGGGGAAGTCGGTCGGGATCGACAAGCGACCTGCCGAACGTGATCCAGAACCGTGCACGTACACACCAGTTGCTCGCGGAATCGCCGCAGCGTCCCGTCACTCTCGCACTGCAGCGGCCTGCGTTTTACGAACTTCAGGCCGCAGTCGCCGCTGTTTCTGTCGTCTGGTGGCCTGCCAGCGGCGAACCTCCTGCAGACACTGCGGGGCCTGGCAATAGCGCTGGTTACCGGTACGCGGCGTGTAAACAGCCTCGCAACCGTTCCTCGGCCAAACACGCTGCCGAAATCTGGATTTTTAAGGCCGGTGCGTAGAATCTGTGTTGTGCTGACAGCATCCCACGGGAGGTCTTGCTCTCCTGGGATCCGCCCAATCGGCTGCTCTACGGCCGCTCGGGCATTTTTTATTGAGGCCCCACACGATCGGAAGCCTCCCCCGTGAGCAAACTTAGCTCGTGCTTCGAGCGACGCCGGAACTTTGAGGCTTTGTCGCCTGCGGTTCAGCCGCAATTCCGGCTACACTGAATCCGACGGCCCCCCCCTGAAGGAGACTGCGGGAAAGGAAACGCAGAAGGAAATTCAGTGGATGCAGGCTCTTCGAAGGAAACAAGCTGTCGCAGGAGCTGCAGGGAAGGAAACAGGCCTCAATCGCTGGAGGTCGCCTCGCTGCTGAAATTGGCAGCAACGAACGTGCTGTTTCCATGCGTCCATGAAGGCACGGCTGCCGGATGGCAACAGGTCAGCAATCGCGATGAAACCTGCAAAATTCCCGCGATAGTTGCAGCACAACGCTCAGAATCGCAGGGGCTGTGTCCCCGATGAGGTTCTTCTAAGCAGTTTCAAATCTTCCAGGGCGAGTTTTGGGATTATGCGACCGTGGGGTTATGAACGTGTCATGAGTGAAGTCCGAATCAATGAGTCTCCGACTTTTTATTCGCCTCCCTTGTCGGTACACTGGCACGCTGCAGTGGCAGGTACATCAGCGTTCTCAGGGATGTCATTTCGTGGCAGTCGTTCAACAAAAATATGAGGAACTGATTGATGCGATGCCTGTCCACGTCAAGGTTGCGCGTGCTGCGCAAATGTTCAATTGGTCCCGTGACTGGATCATGCGGCAGGTTCTGGCCGAAAAAGGCACGATGTCCGAAGAACGGCTGAGGCTTGAAATCGCCATGAAGATGTACGGCCATGAAGAGTCCGTCCGACAACTGATTGAGAAAGCCCTCTCTCATGTTTCCGGTTGAAGCGTTTCGCGGCACCGTCGAACGATTCATAGGGATTCTGACATCGCTTGGGATTCGTCATCACCTGACTGGCGGAGTCGTCAGCGTTGCGTGGGGTAACCCAAGATTAACACAGGATATTGACATTGTGATTGATCGCGTGGGCGCGACCGCGAACATTGAGCGATTGGTGAGCGAGATTCACTCTGCAGGTTACTTCGCTGATGAGCAGGGCATTCGAAATGCGATACACGGTGGTAAACTGTTTCAGTTGCTTGATCAGGTCGACGTTCTAAAGCTGGACGTATATCCTCGTGAACTCGTACCTGGCGAATTGAGTCGTTCTGTTCTGGCAGAAGTGTTTCCCGGGAGCCGCATCGCTATTGTTTCCCGCCCTGATGCCGCACTGTCGAAACTGATCTGGATCAAGCGAGGCAGTCACAAGAGTCGGCATGATCTTCGCCAGATCGTGCGTCGGCTTTCTGAAGACGAGAATGTCTTTCTGCGCACGCAAGCCTTGCAGCTTGAACTCACCGATCTGCTTGATTCGGTTCTCGCGGAATCCGACGAACTCTTCGAGTGAGTCCACTGACGACAACTCCTGCCACATCCACCGCAACAGCGGCGAAACTGCAATGGGTGTGTCTTCCGGGGACACAGCCCTTTGCAGATGCGATTCAAATTCCAGGCCGACGCCCTGCGTGCGTCCATGAAGGCACGGTGCCTGATGGCAACAGGTCCGCAAACGCGATGCAATCTGCAAAATCCCCATGATTGTTGCAGCACAATGCTCAGAATAGCAAGTGCTGTGTCGCCGTTGAGGTCCCCGCTCCAGCGACTGCAGCAGAGTCTGTTCGTCACCGTCCCACAGCTGAATGTAGTCGGCAGCGCGAGTGGAACAGTCCAGCCCACAGGCTCGACACACCACCCACGCGACCGCCTCCGCTTCCGTCGCCAGCACCGCTTTGCTGGACGGCCGCTGATCAGCCCCCTGATGCAGCAGCTCGTGAGCCAGTTCGTGGGCCAGAGTCGACAGCTTCTGAGCCATGGGCAGTCGGGAACTGACGTGAATCAGTCCACCGAAAGATGCCCCGTTGGCGTTCTGCAGCACCACTTCGGGGTATTCCAGCCGAATCCCGTGACTGGCCACCAGTCCTTCCAGACGCGGCAGCCAGTCACCGGGATCGCCTGCCAGACTGGCGAAGGACGCCAGTTCGCGACCTTCCGTCTGTGACACATCGAAGACATGGACCACTCGGAAGCCCCGGAGGACCCGTACCGTCGATTCTGCGGAATCCGCTTCATCAGCAGATTCGGTTTTGGGCCGGCTGATCATGGGAGCGAGCAGCGCGATGCCGCGTTCGTTCCGCTTCACGAACCGTCCGAGCGACTTCCACCGCTGAAACCCGGCTACCAGCGTGGCGTCGGGTTTCTGCAGGCTGATCAGCATACAGTTACTGAACGAATACCGATGGAACCGACTGAGCATTGACAGGTAGTGCAGCAGCGAATCGCTTTTGCCCTGCCGCAGTGCCGTCGCCAGTTCCTGCAGAGCCGTATCACTGGCCTGCAACGCTTCCTCTTTGTTCATGGAACACACTCCTTGTTGGAATCTGAAAAACAGAAAAAACCGAGGTTTGCACGCCACCGGCCTCCTCTCGGGAACTGCGGGAGGGAGTGAGGGAGTCAGGGAGTCAGGAACGAGGGAGTCAGGAACGAGGGAGTGAGGAACGAGGGAGTGAGGAACGAGGAACAAGGCGTGAGTTAGCGGCTGATGGCTGGTAGCTGACCAACAAATCACCTCCCCTCGCCCCCATCGGGGGAGAGGGGTCGGGGGTGAGGGGGCACACACCTCGCAGGCGCACGCAACTGCCCACTGACAACTGAAAACTGAATACTGACCACCTCCCTTGTTCCCCAGAGGAAACCGGGAGCGTTGACTTCTACCCGTATGCAGCTGTCCGGGGCCGCGGCGGCAGGTACCGGCGGAGCGGCTGGGGAGTCAGCGAATGGAGAGAGGTCTGGTGGTGCGTGAAACCAGAAGAAAAAGGACCTCTCAGGAACCAGGCAGTGAGTCGCAGATCGGTTGGATCAGCGATTCACAGCACGCTGGCGTCCGGGATGCGGAGAGTCTGTTTCATTCCGCCAGATGGCAGCTTTCACTTTACCGAGACGAATTTCGTGAAGGGGTCGATTTGCCATAAGGCACCTCGCTTTCAAATGAACGGGGTTCAAAGAAATAACCATTCACGCACCACCAGCCTCTCGGTCAGCACAGCCGTCACCGCGACTGGCCCTTTGGCCATCGGACAACGCTGCAATCACCGAGCCGACTGGCGTGGTTT
>SXXK01000131.1 GCA_005791255.1 Planctomyces sp. | reverse complement strand
TTTCCGTGGTTATCGCCGATGATCTGGACTTCTACGTGGCGTGGTTTTTCGATGTATTTTTCTAGGTAGACACCGGCGTTTTTGAAGGCTTTTTCTGCTTCAGCACTGGCGGCTGCCAGTCCTGCCCGGAGTGAAATCTCGTTCCCGGCGACTCGCATGCCTTTGCCGCCGCCACCGGCGGTGGCTTTGATCAGGACGGGGTAACCGATGGTTTCGGCGATGCGGACAGCATCTTCGACATCGGTGATGAGTCCATCGCTGCCGGGTACGCAGGGGACCCCGGCTTTGCGAGCGATTTCGCGGGCACTGACTTTGTCGCCGAGCTGCTGCATGGCCTCGACGGGCGGGCCGATGAATTCGATGTTGCAGCTGCGGCAGACTTCGGCGAAGTGTGCATTTTCAGCGAGGAATCCGTAGCCTGGGTGGACAGCCTGGACGTTGCCGATTTCGGCGGCGCTGATGATGCGTTTGATCTGCAGGTAACTTTCCAGTGCCTGCGGCGGTCCGATGCACCAGGCTTCGTCCGCGAGTGAGAGGTAGTGAGCACCGCGGTCGGCTTCGCTGTAGACGGCGACGGTTTCGATACCCATTTCGCGGCAGGCGCGAATGATCCGCAGGGCGATTTCGCCGCGATTGGCAACCAGAATTCGTTGAAACATGAAAGTCAGCTCACGCCAGAAGGATCGGGGCTGTCAGGATGTGGCCGAACGGGCGAATCGTGACAGCGGGGAATCGATGGAGAGGTGCCACGAACTGCCGCAGCTGCAGCGCGAGCGGATCGCGCGGCAGAACTGCGTCAGCATCCTGGCTGGGCTGTGCTGCAGCGGGGATCAGGCTGGTTCCAGGCGGAACAGGGGCTGACCGAATCCGACGGCTTCACCGCTTTGGACGAGGATTTCGACGATGCGTCCGGCTTTTTCGCCCTGGATCTGATTGAAGACCTTCATGGCTTCGATGATGCAGACCACGGTGTCGGGCTTAACGACGGTGCCAACGCTGACGAAGGGAGGATCGTCGGGGCTGGGGGCGGCGTAGAAGGTGCCGACGGTGGGGGCTGTGATGAGGATGCCTGCGGGAGCAGCGGCCGGAGCGGCAGCGGGTGCTGCTGCGGCGGGTGCGGCGGGCGCAGCGAATGCGGGTGCCGCGGGCGCTGCAGCCAGCGGGGCGAATTCCGGCATGGTCGGGGCGTAAGCCACCTGACGCGGGCCGCGTCGCACTTTCCAGGATTCGTCTTCGTTGGACAGGCTGACTTCAGAGACGCCGTATTTTTCCATCAGCTGCAGCAGCTTGCGGAAATCATCGAGATCGAATGCTTTGCGTTTGGGTTCGGTTTCCACGGGTTTCGCCATAGTAAAGGATGACTCCGGCTGTTGTGACCACCAGGTCCGGCAGCAGGAAATCTGAGGCCGGGGGCGGTTGGGCAGCCACGTTCGTGATGATGCCGCAGCATCGTAAAATCGGGGAATTTATGCAAGGACGCCAACGATCGACTGCTCAAATTCGCGAGGAACCGAAGTCAGGACTTCGCAGCCCGTCGGGGTCACGAGCACGTCATCTTCGATGCGAACGCCGAATTTTTCGGGCATATAGATGCCTGGTTCCACGGTGATCACCATGCCCGGCTCGAAAACCTGCTGCGAAAGTGGGCTCATTCGCAGAGATTCGTGGATTTCAAGGCCAAATCCGTGTCCGAGGCCATGGCCAAAAAACCGGCCGAATCCGGCATCTGCGATCAGGCTGCGGGCGATGCGGTCGACGTCGGAGCAGAGTGCTCCGGGGCGAATCGCGGCGATCGCCGCCTGCTGTGCCATCAGCACTGTTTTATAGACTTTTTCGATTTGTTTTGTCGGTTTTCCCGTAATGAAAACTCGGGTGAGGTCGCTGCGGTAGCCCTGGCCACTGACGGCTCCCCAGTCGACCAGCAGGACGGGGTGTTCGCTGAGGCGTCGGGATCCGGCGTGAGCGTGGGGGAGTGCGGCGGTCGGGCCGACTCCGACGATGGGTTCAAAAGCGGTGCCGTGTCCGCCGAAATCGCGCATGGCGGATTCGAGGAGGAAGCGGACATCGGATTCGGTTTGAGCGGGTCTCAGGCTGCTGCGAACGACTCCGATGCCGCGTTCGGCGATCTGGATGGCTGCGCGAATCTGGGCAAGTTCGGAGCGATCTTTGATTTCGCGGAGTCGTTCGACGAGTCCGGAGGTGGGGAGGAGGGTGGCTGGTCCGTTGGCGAGGCGGCTGTCGAGCGACTGCCAGGTGGCGAAGTTGAGGTGTTCGGCTTCGAAGGCGGCTCGTTTGGCACCGGCTGCAGCGATTCGGTCAACGGCGAGATCGAGGATGGTGCGTCCGGCATCGCGGATTTCGGCGGGCAGTCCGGGGCATTCGGCCTGGAGTTGTGTTTCGTAGCGGGTGTCGCTGAGGATGACGTGGGATCCGCGAGCGAGGAACAGCCAGGAGGAGTCGCCGGTGAAGCCGGTCAGGTAGCGGACGTTGGCGACGCCGGAGACGAGGAGGCTGTCGATCCCCGCCTCTCGGAATTTTCCAAGGACTCTGTTTCGGCGGGCTTCATAATCCGGGTGCAGCATAGGATGTGGTCCTGATGCGAGGAAAGCGGGACTGGTTTGGCGTGATTGTAGGGCAGAACAGAGTTTGTCACAAAGGCCACAATTCGGCGGCTGGAAAACGGCGACGAGTGATGTTTGACGCATTGAAGAATCTGTTTCCCGGTCTGGGAATTTCAGCAGCAGGCGGTCTTTCGGATACGGCATTGCAGTCGCGCTGGCAGCGTCTGGAGGCGGCGGGTCGTGAGCTGGAGCTGTTTGTTCCGGCGGGATCTGAGGCGATCGCGGGAGTGGTGTTGTTTCTGCATGGCCACGGCGAGGTGCTGCTGTCGGGCAACCCCGTGTTTACTCGGCTGTTTCAGCAGCATCGTCTGGTGGCGGTGTGTCCGTCGGGGCGTCGCAGCTGGTGGCTGGACGTGGTGTGTGAGGAATTCGACCCCGTGGTGACTCCGCAGCAGTGGCTGGTGCAGTCACTGGTCCCGTGGATCGAGCAGACGCTTGAGGTGCAGCCGCCGCGGATTGCCCTGCTGGGGGTGAGTATGGGAGGTCAGGGTGTGCTGCAGCTGGCCTATCGTTATGCGCTGAAGTTTCCGGTGGTGGCGGCGATTTCCCCGGCGGTGGATTTTCATCAGCTGTATGGTGCGGGGATCCCGCTGGACGGGATGTTTCCGGATGCTGAAGCGGCGCGTCAGGCGACGGTGGTGCTGAATCTGCATCCGCTGCAGTGGCCGCGGTATCAGTATTTCTGCTGTGATCCGGCGGATGTGGAGTGGTATGACGGGGCAGCTCGGCTGGGGATGAAGTTATCGTCGTCGGGAATTTTGCACGAGCGGGATCTGCTGATCACGGCTGGCGGGCACACGTGGAGTTATTTCAATCGGATGGCGGAGCCGGCGATTGAGCATGTGGTGCGTGGTCTGGCGGGAGTGGCTGCCAGCGTGCAGTGACCGCCGGCGTGTGTCTGCGTGATTGTATCAGGGCAGTCCGTTAACGCGGCGAACGACCCATTCGGCCATGAGCAGGCAGCAAAAGAGAGCGATCAGGCTCCAGTGATCCCAGAGGCTGCGTTCCTGCAATTTCTGCTGCGGCTGATCGGTGGGCAGCAGCAGTTCTGCGATGCGAGCCGTCTGCCACGGTTCGATCAGTTCGCCGCCACTTTGTTCGGCCAGCTGTTTCAGCAGGGTGCGATTGCAGCTGACATCGGCCAGTTCGGCGGAGATTTGTTTGCGAACGATGAGTTCGGTCTGGAGGTTGGGCGGGACTTCGACGGTGGTGTTTTCGACTTTGAGTCGGAGTGTCCAGTTTCCTTCGGTGAGTCCGGGCAGGCGTGCGCTGCTGCGTTCGGGTGTATCGGGAGCGGGCTGCAGCCGAATGGTGATGGGGGGAGTCGGGGAGCCGGTTTGTTCGGCGATGACGGAGACAGCAGCGTTTTGTATTTGCGGCAGCAGTCGACGATCCCAGCGGACAACGACTTCGGGTGATTCGGATTCGTCGATGATGACGTCTGAGACGGACATGCGGAGCGAGCTGTTGCCGGCGGCGGCTTTGCTGCGAGCGGCCCAGCGAATGAGCTGTCCCCAGAATTTGTAGTGCCATTCATCACCGGCGCGGCGGCGCCAGCGCCAGGTGCTGTCGAGTCCGAGCCAGACGACCTGGCCGAAGCCGTAATCCTGCTGGACGATGACGGGATCACCGGCGGCCGGCAGTCCGGGGATGGCGGCGGTGGCCCAGACTGTGGCTCCGGGTTTGGGAGTGCCGGTGGCAATCCACGGGTGTCCGGGCAGTTTTGTGAGTGCCATATCGCGGCTGCCGGGTTGTTCCTGCAGCTGGAACATGGGGAGATTTTGTGCGGCGGTGCTGAGGGTGAGTCGGAAGGCGGACTGTTCGCCACCGGGGGGTGATGCGAGGAACTGTTCGGCCAGTTTCTGGCGGACACTGGTGAGGGGCAGCATGTTGTTGAGAATCTCGGACTGATGTGCGAGCGGCATGTACTGTCGGCCGGGGATGATCAGGACGGTCAGTCCATCGCGAGTCACGGCGTCTTCGACCATCTGCCAGGTCTGTGGATCGGCTTCAGCGGGATTGAGGTCTCCGATGATCAGCAGGTCTGTGCGAGCGAGCAGTTCGCGAAAGGCTGCGGCTGGCGGGAGCGTGTTCTGGAGGGCGGGCTGATTGAGGATTTCCAGCCATGGCTGTCGGAAGAGGACTGTGGTGGCTTCGACCTGCCGATCGCGTTCGAGCAGGTTATTGAGGTAGCGGAATTCCCAGCGTGCGTCACCGTCCAGCAGCAGGACGCGAGCTTTGTTATCGACGACTTTGAGGCTGAAGCCGCGGGAGTTGTTGTCGCTGCGGAGTTCACCGGGGCGTGGATCACTGGTGATAACGTAGTCAAATCTGCCGGGCTGATCGGCGGGCAGTGTGAAGGAGACGACGGTGGAGTCGGAGGAGGGAGTGATGTTTTGCTGCTGAATGACGGTGCCATTGGATTCGAGTCGGACGGTGAGTTCTTCGCCTTCGAAACCGGCGGTCCCGAGGACAGTCCGGACGAGTGCCTGATCCCTGAGGAAGACGGCTTCGGGTGCATCGATGGAGGCGATGGCGAGGTCGCGGGGCTGCAGGGCGGAGCCGATGGGTATGGCGTAGACGGGGACATTGATCATGGCGAGCAGTTGTGCGGTGCCGGCGACGTCAGCGGGTGCAGTCTGTCGTCCGTCGGAGAGGATGACGAAGGCGCGGATCTGGCCGGCGGATTCTTCGGAGAGAGTGTGCTGGAGGAGTCCGACGGCATCGGTGGCTGCGGGCAGCAGTTTACTGCGTTCGGCCTGCAGTTGCTGTGTGAGCTGCAGTGGTGTGGTCTGCAGTTGTTCGGTGGCGAACAGTCGGAGATCGAGCGGGAGATTTTTGCGGAGATTTTCGAGGAGTTGCGTGGGTCTGGCGGTGAGCAGTCGGCGGGCGAATTCTGTGCGGGGCATCTGATCGAATTCGCTGAGTGAGGCGAAGACCTGATTGCGGCGGGCATTGGCTGCGGCCTGATCGGCGGCCGTCTGAGGAGGCTGGTCGGAGCCGAGCCAGGGCGGTTCAGTGCCGGCATCTGCGGCTGCGGCCCAGCGTTCGATGAGTGGTCGTGTTTCGTCATTTCCGAGCATTCCGAGTGCCTGAGCCCAGCGGAGTTTTTCGGCGAGCGTGGCGTGACTGTCGCGGGTTTCCATGCTGTCAGAGGCATCGACGGCGACCACCACCCTGCTCTGCTGGCGCTGGTCGAACTGTTTGGTGAGTACGGGCTGGAGGAGAGTGAGGAGCAGCAGAGTGAGGACAGTGCAGCGGAGTGTGAGGAGTGTCCATCCGATGGTGCGTGAGACCATGCGTCGTTCGAGTCGCAGGAGCCAGCAGCTGAGTGCGATGGCGGTGCCGGCGGCGAGGACGATGAAGCAGGTCCAGGGGAGCGAGCTGGTGCCGGAGAACAGGAGTCGCCAGGTCATGAGCGGTCTCGACTGCTGGCGCGTCCGTGGACGGGAAGGATTTCGTCAGAGCGTGGGGTGGCTGGCTGGACTTCGCGATAGAGGCTGATGAGCTGGTCGAGCATGCGATCTTCGCGGAATCTGGAGCTGACGAGCTGGCGTCCGGCGGCGGCGATGCTGCGAGCGGTATCGCGATTGCGGAGGAGTTCGATGATGCGATCTGCGAGCTGGCGGCTGTCGGAGGGCGGGACGATCAGTCCGTTTTCGCGATCCTGGATCACACTGAGCACTCCGCCGACGCCTGAGGCGATGACGGGTCTTCCGAGTGCCATGGCTTCCAGCATCAGGACTCCGATGCCCTGCTGGAGCGAGGGCAGGCAGAAGATATCGATGGCGGAGAGGTAGCCTGTCATGGAGACGCCGCCGTCGACGAAGGTGAGGCGTCGTGAGAGGTCGAGTGAGGCGGCGAGTTGTCGGAGGCCGTGTTCTTCGGGGCCGCTGCCGGCGATGACGATGCGGATATCCAGTCCGGCTTCCACGACGCGATGGCAGGCGCGGAGGAAGAAAGAGGCGCCCTTGATGACTTCGAGCGGACCGGCCATGCCGATGACGGGTGGTCGATCATCATCGAGCGGCTGATCGATTCCGGTGGAGTCGGGGACTTCGACTCCGGGCAGGATCACTTGTTTTTCGAGCTTGTCCATGACGGGGCCGGGTGGCAGTCGGGACTGGACGCTGTCGCTGACGGAGATGATGGTGCGGAGTTGTGGTACGGGGCTGCGGAGGTTGAGTGATTCGGCTTCATCGTGTCCTCCGACGCTGAGCAGGAGCGGGCGTTTGAGTTTTTCGGCGAGTCGTGAGGCGGTGTGGAGGAGGCGACTGTCGAGGAGGTGAATGACGTCGGGGCGCTGGTCTTTGATGTCGCGGTAGATGGTGCGAGCGACGAGTCGTCCCCAGACGGGGACATCGAGTCCGGGGACTTCGTGCAGTCGAACTCCGTGGAGCAGTGTCGGGTCGAGCCCGGAGCAGCAGGTGCAGACGAGGGCGGTTTCGAGTTCGCGTTTTTCGAGTCCGCGGGCGATGCGCAGTGTGAGCAGCGACGAACCACGGAAGGTGAGTTCGCCGTCCAGCAGCAGCACTCGCAGGGGTTGTTCAGCCATGCGTGCAGTTTACACGATGGTTCGGGAATCTCCAGCAATCCGGCGGGAGTCGGGGAATCCGGGGAAATCTGCGGGTGTGCTGGCAGCGGTGGCGTTGAGATCATAGTCTATGGGGGGAGTCGTCGGCGGTGCGTGTGTGCCGGCAGTGGCTGAGGCGTTGGAAGCAGGTGGGGTGAGGTTTTGGCGGAAAGCGGAGAACTGGAGCTGCAGGGGGTCCGGATTGCGGACACGTTTGCGGAGGCATTTCCGATCAAGGCAGCGCGGCTGGTGATCACAGCGGACAGTCTGCGCTGGGCGCAGACGGCGGCGACTGTGTTTTGCGGGAATGCCACGAGCGTGATAGCCTGTGATCTGGAGGCGGCGGTGGAGGCGGAGCTGGGGCCCGAGGAGACTCCGGATGGCCGTCCGGGTGTTTCCGTGCTGGCCTTTGGCTTTTCTGCTCAGGCTTTGGGGAAGGCGCTGCAAAGCCGCGTGGGTCAGTGTGTGCTGACGTGTCCGGGAACGGCGTGTTTTAATGGTTTGCCGGACTGTCCAAAGGATCGGCGAGTGCGGATCGGCGGTGTCCTGCGATATTTCGGTGACGGATATCAGCAGTCGAAGCTGATTGAGGGGCGGCGGTACTGGCGCATCCCGGTGATGGATGGCGAGTTTGTGTGTGAGGACGAGTTTGGGACTGTGACGGGTGTTGCGGGTGGCAATCTGCTGATTTGCGGCGTGGAGGCTGGTGTGACCCTGGCGGCGGCGGAAGCGGCTGTGGATGCGATTCGGGGAGTGCGCGGAGTGGCGTTGCCATTTCCTGGCGGGATTGTGCGATCGGGCAGTAAGGTGGGATCGAGGTATCCGGGTCTGAAGGCCAGTACGAATGAGGCCTGGTGTCCGACGCTGCGGGGGCTGGTATCGAGTGAGTTGCCGGCGGACTGTCATTGTGTGTATGAGATCGTGATTGACGGGCTGACTGCTGAGGACGTGCGGTCGGCGATGCGGCGGGGGCTGCATGCGGCGGCGGGCAGTGCGGGTGTGGGTCTGGTGTCGGCGGGGAACTACGGCGGTCGTCTGGGCAAGCATCATTTTTATCTGCGGGAGTTGTTGTGACGAAGTCGGCAGGGGAATTGGCAGCGGGACGGGTGTGGCTGGCGGGTGCGGGTCCCGGAGATCCGGGCCTGATTACGGTGCGGGCGGCGGAGGTGCTGGGGCAGGCGGATCTGGTGCTGTATGATGGTCTGGTGAATCCGCTGCTGCTGCGTCTGGCGCGTGGGCGCTGTGAGCGGACATCGCGAATTCGTCGAGAGGGAGCGGCGATCGTGCCGCAGGAGGAGATCAATCGTCGTCTGATTGAAGCGGCGCGTCAGGGATTGAATGTGGTGCGTCTGAAGGGCGGGGATCCCTGCATCTTCGGTCGTGGTGGTGAGGAGGCTGAGGCGCTGCGTCAGGCGGGAATTGCGTTTGAGATCATACCGGGAATTACGGCGGCGACAGCGGCAGCTGAGTATACAGGGATTTCGTTTACGGATCGGCATGCGTCGTCAGCGGTAGCCTTCGTGACGGCTCACGAGGATCCGCTTCGTGAGGGGAGCAGGCTGTGTTTCCGGGCGTTGGCGCAGTTCCCTGGAACACTGGTGTTTTATATGGGCTTGAATCGGGTTTCTGAGCTGTGTCTGCGGCTGCAGGAGCATGGTCTGGCGGGTGAGACGGCGGCGGCTGTGATCTGCCGGGCGACGCTGCCGTCGCAGCAGCTGGTGACCGGGACATTAGGGACATTGCCTGATCTGGTGGCTGCAGCCGGCCTGCAACCGCCTTCGCTGGTGGTGGTGGGGGATTGTGTGCAGCAGCGGCGGGGACTGTCGTGGTACGAGCAGTTGCCGTTGTTTGGGCTGTCGATTGGGGTGCCGCGAGCTGAGGATCAGGCGAGCGGTGTGCTGGAGCAGATTGTGCGAGGTGGCGGTGAGCCGGTGCCGATGCCATTGCTGGCGATTGAGCCGATTGGTGAGGCGGAGGCCGAGCGGGTGCGGGGGCGACTGGCGGATCTGACGGGAGTGGACTGGCTGATTTTCACGAGCGGCAATGGTGTGCGCGAGTTTTTCCGGCATTTGCGGCTGGCTGGTCGGGACGTGCGGGCCCTGGGCGGGGTGCGAGTGGCGTGCGTGGGGAGCAGTACGGCGGCGAGTCTGGCGGAGCGGGGTGTTGTGGCGGATCTGGTGCCGGAAAAATTTCGGGCGGAGTCGCTGGTTGAGGCACTGGCGGGTCAGGTGTCCGGGCGGCGGGTGGTGTGGGTGCGTGGCAGTCGCGGGCGGGATGTGCTGCCGGTGCAGCTGAGTGCGGCGGGAGCGGAGGTTGAGCAGCTGGTGGTGTATCGCAATGAGGACGCGGCGGGTCTGTCTGCGGAGGTGCTGGAACGGGTGCGTGGCGGTCGCCTGGACTGGATCTGTCTGAGCAGTCCGGCGATGGCGAGGCGACTGGCGGAGCTGCTGCGGGAGGCCGGGCTGTGGCCGCTGCCAGGGACGACTCGCCTGGCCACCATCAGCCAGCTGACGACGGCGGCGGCGGCGGAGTCGGGACTGGAGGTTGCGGCGGAGGCGGTGGAATCAACGTGGCAGGGACTGCTTGCGGCGCTGCATTTTGTCAACAGCTCGTCAAGTTCCTCGTGATTGTGTGAAAACGGCGGTGGTTTTTCCGGATTTTGCTGGTGTTCTGAGATTTTTCGGCGGGTTGCAGGCGGGTTCAGCGGACGACTTTGCCGGAGCCTGAGCCGTGCATGAGCGCTTCGATTTCGCTGCGGCTGGCGTAGTTCCAGTCGCCGACGATGGAGTGTGCGAGGCAGCTGGCGGCGGTAGCGAACTCGACGGTCCATTCCGGGTTAAAGTCGGACTGCAGCAATCCGAGGAGGATGCCGGCATCGAAGGCATCGCCGCTGCCGACGCGATCAACGATCTGGCGAATTTCCCAGGGTTTGACCTGTCCATTGCGGAGTGGTGCCTGAGTGACCTGATCGGACCGGGCGTCGAACAGCAGTCCGCTCCAGTTGTTGTGGGTGGCGGAGACTTGTTCGCGGAGTGTGGAGGCGAAGAGGCGGACATTGGGCCAGGTGTGACAGAGTGCTTTGGCGGCGGCCACGGCGCGTTCGGCGGGTGGTGCGCCGTTGTTTTCAGGGAGCGGTACGTTCAGCAGTCTGCAGTCGTCTTCGCCGCCGAACATGAGAGTGACGAAGGGCATGAGCTGTCGGAGGGTTTCGCTGGCGAGTTGTTGTGGCGAGCGACTGGGGTCCCAGCGCCAGAGTCGGGAGCGGAAATTGGGGTCGAACGAGACATTGACTCCCATGCGGGCAGCGGTTCTGGCGGCTGCGATGGTGCATTCGGCGGCGGACTGTGAGAGTGCGGGAGTGATTCCTGTGAGGTGCAGCCAGCGGGCGTTCTGCAGGATGCTGTGCCAGTTGAAGTCGGCGGGCTGAGCGAGGCTGATGGCGGAGCCTTCGCGGTCGTACCAGACCTGAGTGGGGCGCTGATTGGCTCCGGTTTCGACGAAGAAGATGCCGAGTCTGCCGTGGCTGGTCTGGCGGATGTGCTGCAGTCCGACGCCGGTGCTGCGGAGGCTGGCGAGGCAGGCATCGGTGAGCGGGCTGGCGGGGAGTGCGGTGACGAAATCGACGGGCACACCGAGCAGGGCGAGTGAGACGGCGGTGTTGGCTTCAGCGCCGGCGAAGGCTGCCTGCAGGGATCCGGGGAGTGCCTGCTGCAGTCGATCGACACCGGGAGGTGCCAGTCGCATCATGATTTCACCAAAGGTAACGATATCTGCCACGATCTGAATCTCCTGCAGCTGCCCTGCCCTGTGTGCCTCGTGATTTTCAGAGCTCATTCCACCCGAATGGTGCGGTGACCTTCAAGGATCTGCCCGTTCGGGTTGGTGACTTTGACCTGAATGAGGTGATTTCCGGGTGTGCTGACGGTTCCGAGAGAGGCTTTCCAGAGGTGCGGGCAGGCCATGGGTGCGGGCAGTTTTCGCCATGGCAGCTGATCCCCCAGCTGTTTTTCTTCATTGACCAGCTGCTGGAACACGGGGTCCGGTTCATTTTCAGTTTTTGTCATGGTGTGCCACGGCCCATCGTTGAGGCGGAACTGCACGAGTGCTCCGGGGATGGCATTAAAGGCATTGGCGCGGAATTCGACATTCGCTGCTTCAGCGAGCGGCGCGGATTCGGGTGCTGTGATGCGAATCTGTTCGCGCTGATCGCGGCGAGCGGCTTTGTAGTCGAGCAGATATTTTTGTCCGTCGAAGTGCATGATCGTGTAGCCGTTGGGAGTGCCATCAGCGCACATGGTGTGCGGGATGCCCTGTTCATCGGGCTTGCCGGACCACCATGCTCCGCACACGGTGACATTGATGATGTGGTGGTGCGGTCTGCTGCCTTTCCAGCCATCGTTGTTGTTCATGAGCACGTGTTCGTGGTGGTGAGTGTGTCCGGCGAGGGAGATGCAGTGTTCGCGGGTTTCGAGGATGCGGAGCAGTCGTTCGCGGCGGGGTTCGATCCAGGGAGTGGATTTGACGAGTGGTATGTGCATCATGGCGACGACGAGTCGATCCTGGGGCACATGTTTGAGGTCATTTTCGATGAAAGTGAGTTGTTCTTCGCTGAGTCCGGTGCGGTAGAGTTTTTTCTGTCCGTCGCGCATCCAGTGGATGTCGTCGACGGCGATGAAGTGCACGGGGCCGTAGTCGAATGAAAAGTACGGCGGTCCGTAAACTCGTTCGTAGGTTTCGTCGCTGAGTTCGTCATTTTCGGAGGCGTAGTTGATGTCGTGGTTGCCGATGACGTTGTACCAGGGGACGCCGATGTGGCTGAGGGCTCGATTGAAGTTATCGAACAGGGTGAGGTCATCGAACAGGATATCGCCGAGAGTGACTCCGAAGGCCGCTTTGGCTCCGACAAGTTCTTCGACGACATCGTGGGCGATGAAGTCGACTTCCTGCTGATTGCGGGGCTGGGGGTCGCCGAAGAAGATGACATCGAACGCGGCGGGTTCCGGGGAATGGTACAGCGGGAAGTCGACGGATGCGGGCAGTGGTCCCGTCGGGGCGACTCCGGGGAAGTCCAGCTTTGGTGAGCCGGCCGGTTTATGGATGTAGTAGCCGCGGGGGATGTTGAGTGCATCGATAACGGTGCGGTAACCGGACGGCTTGATGACGAACAGAATGGTATCGTCGTCGACGGGCAGTTCGTAGTGTCCGTGCTGATCGCAGGCGACGACTTCGCGACCGTTGGAGACTTTCACGCCGGGGATTCCGGGCTCGTCGGCATCCCGCGTGCCGTTTTGGTTGGAGTCGAGAAAGACGATGCCGGTGGCTTTGTCCGGTTGCTTGTGGCCGGCGAGCAGGGAGTCCTGACCGCAGCAGGCTGAGATCAGCAGGAGGCTGCTGAAGCTGGTGAGATACCGTCGCAGTGGAGAGTGAAGAGTCCGGTGCATGGAGGAGATCCTGTTTCTGGAGTGCAGTCTGACTGGAACGCGACCTTCATGTCAGTAGTGGGGTGGTTTTTCAGCGGCTGGATCGCGTCGTTCCGGCTGCTGCTGGAAGGTGATCAATTCGTGTTCAATTCGTGTGAAGCGTTCGTCGAATTCCTGCAGACGGCGGAGGCAGCTGAGGATGGACTGGCTGAGTGAATCCACGTCGTGCTGGAGGAAGGCGATGGCGGCTTCGATGGACTGCAGCCTGATTTCGCCGGATTCGGCAGACTGGCCGGCTGCCGCGACGGGGTGAGCCGGTGGCTGGTCGGCCGCTGGTTCGGCGGGGTGGTGTGGCTGGGCGGGCATGGGTGTTGTGGGGTCTGCGGGGAAAGTGCGGTGCGGGCACCGGAGAGGCACCGGCTGTCAGGCGCGATAACCCGCCGGCGTGTCAGCGATTGTTGCTTGCGAGCCGGCGAGACGGGGTCTAAAACTAGCACAATTCGCCGGAGATTCAGATTCCGGCCTCGCGTGTTTTCTCAGGTCCCACGAAGAAACTCAACCAAATGACTCCGAACGACAGGGCGCGGGAATTGGGTGTCTGCTTTGAACCACAGCCGGCAGGTTACCTGAACATGTGCGTGCGTACAGGAAATCTGTTGATCACGTCCGGACATGTGAGTGACATGAAGGGTGTGCTGGGCGGTGGTCTGACGGTCGAGCAGGGGTATGCGGCGGCTCAGGAGTGCTGTCGGAAGATTCTGCGATCTGTTTTTAATGCTCATGGCACTCTGAATGATCTGAAAGTGCTGAAGGTGCTGGGCTGCGTGTATTCTGCTCCGACTTTTACCGAGCAGCATCTGGTGATCAACGGCTGCAGTGACATGCTGCATCAGATTTTTGGTAAGGAGGGTGCCGGTTTTCATGCTCGCAGTGCCCTTGGCTTTGCGGCGCTGCCGACGGGTGCAGCGGTGGAGGTGGAGGCAATTTTTGAAGTGGGGGCTGGTTGAGTGGGCAGGCGGAGGAAGCCGGCAGCCCGGCAGTTGCGGGCGGATTCGGATGCGGATCCGCCTGTCCGCTTTGTTGAGACAGCGGAAGAACCGCTGCTGGTGCAGTTGCGGAGGAACCGAGCTGCGCTGATTGGTTTTGGTTTGAGTGTGCTGCAGCTGGCGGGTCATGTGGCGTGGCTGGTGCTGGTCTGGTGGCTGGAATCGACGGGCCGTGCGAAAAACCTGGACGGGGGTTCAGTGCTGGCGTGGTTGATCGCGTTGTTGTTGTGCGGCAGTCTGTTATTGACTGGTGTGTCGTTGTTTGTGAATTTGTTTTACGGGTTGCGTCGCGAGCCGCGGGCGTTGGCGGTGGTGGGCTTTGCGATGTCCTTTTTTGTGGGCGTGCTGGCGACTGCGGTGGTGTTTCTGCAGGGATTGCGGGCGATGTCCGGAGCCGGCTGAGCGGCAGAAGTGGCCTGGCGTGTGTTGGGCGGGAATTGCTGCAGTGGGGTTGCGCGGCTGAGTTCGGCGGGGACAACGGCTGAGATTTTCGCCGGATACCGTGCGGAAGCGGTCGGATTTGACCGAGTAAAGTCGTTGGGAACCGTGAAATTCGGATGACCGGTACGACCGGAGCAATCGATTCTGGCGTTCCCACCCGCAAAATCCAAATATTTTCACAAGTCCAGGGAAATGCGGGTTCGATATCAGGATTGACGCTGAGGTTTTCAGCGGGTGTGTTTGGGATTACGACAGAGACTGCCGCAGGTTGCTGGCTGTGCGGCGAGGACCAGGACTCATGGCAAGCTCCCCGGTTTCATCAGGAAACAAGACCATGCGAACCTTTGGCAGGCACCTGCGGCGCGGGGTCGTGCTTACGACAATCTGCCTGTTGCTCCTTTCGAACAGCGGGTGTACGCTGACGGGTGGTTTTGTCAGTGTGCTTTGGACTTATATGCGGTTTTTCAAGACGCTGCCTGCGGTGCCGGTTCCGGCCTATCAGAGCCAGCTGATTGAAGACAAGCTGTGGGAAGACGAGCGATATAACCGGGTACCGGTGCTGGATCCGGTCGAGGGTGATGTGTTCTGCGTGGATCCTCCGAGTGAAGATCAGGTGATGCGAGCCATGCCGAACGATCCGGCTGGCGGTTTTGCCTTCTTCCAGGAGACTCAGATCAACAACGTGCGAATTGTTGTGGAGCCTTTGGTGGATCGTCTGGACGACTGCAAGGTGTATCCGCTGGTCGGACCGGCTCGTCTGCATCACTGCCACTACAAGTGCACAATTTACTATGACAAGACGATTCGGGCTTACTGGCCGGTGCCGTTTTCTCACACGGATCAGTCTCAGGAAGTGGTTTACATCGACAAGGACCATTTGATTCGGTGTGCGGGTCCGGCGATGCAGTGAGGCCGTGTCTGTCAGTGTCAGAGTGCTCAGTTGAGGGGAATCCGGCAATCGGGTTCCCCTTTTTTTATTGGTACATCCGGAGCGGCTCGCCCGTTTTCCGTTTCTGATATAGACTACCTGAGCAAGACGATTCGTGGATTCAAGTCAGGCGGCAGTGGAGAGAAGTGATGGCTCTGCCAACGTGTCCTTCGTGCGGGCAGTCGGTGCTGGACGACGATGCAGTGGATTGTCCCTTCTGTGGTGCTGCGATGGATGGTTCGCGTGGAGCGCGGAACACTCCGCAGCCGCAGAAGAATCCTGCGGCGCATCGTCCTGGAGCGCGTCGGCAGCCGGATCCGCCGGCCGTGAAGCCGTCGGCCGGGGGTGGCGGTGCAGCGGGGGGCGGGGGCAGTTCTGTGTCGAAGCCGTCTGGTGGAACCGGTGGCAAGCCGGGTGGCCGGATGGTGGTGGACGAGGACGATCCGTTTGGGATTGGTGCGGGTGGTGCCAGTCAGGCGGTGTCGGCGAGTCTGAAGCCGGAGAAGGGTCGGCTGCAGAAGGTCGTCTGTCCGATGTGTGAGCAGGTGGGATTTATTCCGAAGGCTGCTCTGGGCAAGTCGGTGAAGTGTGCGAATCCGAAGTGCATGGTTCCGGTCTTTACGGCTGAGGATCCTGCGGAGCAGAAGTCGGAGCGTCGTCCGACGCGTCTGGCAGATGAGGCGGAGGCGATCCGTCGGGCGGCAGAGGCATCTGCTCCGCGGAAGCGCAATCCGTTATTGATTTACGGTGTTGCGGGGGTGGTACTGCTGGGATTGACGGCTGTGGTTCTGCCGTTGCTGACGAAGAAGCCGGACGACAGTGGTTTGCAGGCGCCCAAGGATCTGAGTGCTTTTGAGCAGCTGGCGGCAGAGGAGGAGGCAGCGGCGCGTGCGAAGGCCGAGGCAGAAGCTGCAGCAGCGGCTCGCAGTGCTGAGCCGGGTCCGGCGGTGGCTGTGGAGGAGCAGTTGAAGCGGATGATTGTCCTGTCGCGTCAGGAGCTGCGAGACAAGCCGATGGCGCGGCGGATGACCGGGGATTTGTGGCTGCGGCTGGGGAATGCGAAGGAAGCAGCGACCGAGCTGAATCAGCTGCTGGTGGTGGACCGCAGTCGCTCCTTTTATCGGGTCCTGCCGCAGTCGAGCCAGTACTGGAGGGCTCGAGCGGCCGGCAATGCGGCCCTCGCAAAGCAGGCTTTTGCTGCGTGTGAGGCGGAGATCAGCGGGAAGACGCTGCCGCGTTCGGGGCGAGTGGCGGTGGACGTTTGTCTGGCGTTTGCAGCGATGCTGGTGCAGGAGGGTCGTCTGGCGGACGCGCAGCAGCTCCTGGTGACTCGGCAGCTGGACCGAACGATTCCTGACAATCTGGATTCGATGGTGAGTTCAGCGTGGCTGCATGTGGCTGGTCAGTATCGGGATCTGGGGCTGGTGCCACCATTTGCTGCGGAGAGTTATTTGTGGAGTGATCCGCTGCATGTTGCTGTGGCGGCGCAGCTGGGGCTGCAGGGGAGCTGGGCTGAGGCAGCGTCCTGGTGTGCGGCGGCGGCTGATGCGCGTGGCGTTTCGGATGCTTTGGTGGCGGTGGCTGATGCTGCAAGGGCTCGGGGTGCGGGAGCAGCGGCAGCGGCGGCGCTGCGTGGTGCGGCTGAAGCGATTTCTGTACCGGCACTGGCGGTGCGGGTGCAGGCTGCGCTGGCGGGTGCAGCGGGTGATGCAGCGGGTGTGGATGCGTGTGTGCAGAAGCTGTCCGGGGAGCCGGCGGCGGTGCGTCTGGACATGCCGGGCCTGAATGAGCTGGTGCAGCGGAATCCGTCGTCGGCAGCGGCTGCATTGCCGTGGGCGATGGCGGCAGCGGAGACTGCGCGGGGACTGATATTGACGAAGCGAACGGCGGAGGCCGGACCGGTACTGCAGCGGAGTGCGGAGTTTCTGGCTGCTGCTGCTCCGCCGACCGCCGCGCTGCGTTTGCTGGTGCGACGAGCGGAGCAGGACAAAGCGGGATTGAAGCAGGAGGTGTCTGAAGCGGTGCGGGAAAAGAATGAGCAGCGGCTGGATGCGCTGATGCGGAATCTTGAGGCGCGAGGTCGGCAGTTGGCGGCTGGTGCCGAGGACCGTCGGACGGTGCAGATTCTGCTGCTGAGTCGGCTGGCTTTTGATGGTGGCAGCGATGTTGTGCTGGCGCATCTGCAGTCTTCTGCGGACGTGTTGTCTGAGGTGCAGCTGGATGCGACGTGCAATCTGATTTTGGTGGCCGGGCTGTTGTCGCAGGGGGAGGCGGCGGATCCGTCAAAGTTTGCGATGGTGACGGCGGTTGAGTCGCTGGCGGATCAGCAGTTGATGCCACCGGCCGGCGCAATTGCTCCGCAGGCCTGGGTGCTGGGTGTCACCGGGGGTGTGGCGTGGCAGAGCAGCAGGGATTTGCGGGGCACGGCGTATCTGAATTTTGAGGGGCGATCGGAGAAGGCGGTGGGGATGCGTCTGGCGATGATCTGCGAGCTGACGCGGCATTTGGTGCAGGGCAAGCCGGCGCTCAGCGGGCTGGAGGGGATCCTGTTGCTGCAGAATGGTTTGTGGCGTGAGGAGGCGTGGCAGATTGCGGGTCGGACGATGGCGGATCGGCGTCTGGAGCAGAACCTGCTGGAATGGGTATCCGGAAAGAAAATCAGCAGTCTGGAGCAGATTTGCCTGCTGTACGGGTTGTCACAGGGGCTGGCGGTTCGTGCGGCTGGTCCGCCGGTGTCCCGGTAATCGGGGCACAGTTCGCGCGGGTTTGTTTTGCGTTTTGGGCTGGTGGCGAGTACAACTGGGGGAGTTCTGAATTTCTCCTGCCTGTTGAGAGCTCCCACCATGCTCACCCCAGCTGTTTCCGGCGTGCGTTTTCCGTTGTTTCTGGCTGTGATGTCAGCATTTTGTGTGCTGGACGCGAAGCAGTCATGCGGTCAGCAGGCTGGTGAGGCAAAGCCGGCGGCAGCGGTCAGTTATTACCGTTCAGTGCGTCCGATTCTGCAGCGGAATTGTTCCGGCTGTCATTTTGCGGGCAAGCGTGAGGGTGGTTTGTCGGTGACTTCGGTGGCTGAGCTGCTGAAGGGTGGTGATGGCGGTGCGGCTGCCGTTACGGGCAAGCCTGACGAGGGGACATTGATCGGGAATGTGTCGGGTGAGGATCCGGAGATGCCTCTGAACGGGACTCCTTTGAAGCCCGAGCAGGTGCTGGTACTGCGGACGTGGATTGAGCAGGGCTGTATTGATGATACTCCGCCTGCGGTCGAGAAGGTGGTTTCTGCCGAGAATCCTCCGGTGTATACTCGGTCGCCGCTGGTGACATCTCTGGATTATTCTCCGGACGGTCGGTTGCTGGCTGTGACGGGTTATCATGAAGTGCTGCTGCACACTCTGGATGGCAGTGCACCGCCGCGTCGTCTGATTGGTCGTGCTCAGCGGATTGAATCTGTGGCGTTTTCGCCGAACGGTGAGCTGCTGGCGGTGGCCGGCGGGACGCCGGCTTTGTTTGGCGAGCTGCAGTTGTGGAATGTGGCGGAGGGCAAGCTGCTGCACTCGCTGACGATCGGTACGGATTCACTGTTTGGTGCATCATTCAGTGATGACGGCAGTCTGGTTTCGGTGGGTGGTGCTGACAATCGTCTGCGAGTGATTCGTGTGGAGAGTGGCGAGCAGCAGATGCGTATGGACGCGCATGCGGACTGGGTTTTGGGGACGGCATTTTCGCTGAAGAACGATCATGTGATCAGCGTCAGTCGGGACCGTTCGATGAAGCTTTCGATTGTTTCGAACGGTCAGTTTGTGGACAACATCACCAGTATTACTCCGGGTGCCCTGAAGGGTGGTCTGGCGGACGTGCAGCGGCTTCCGGGTGCGGAGGAGGTGCTGGCTGGTGGTGCGGACGGAGAGCCGCGGCTGTACAAGATTTTCCGCGAGAAGGCTCGGCAGATCGGCGACGACTTCAACCTGATTCGCGCCTATCGGCGGTTTGAGGGGCGAGTGACGGACCTGGACATTTCGAAGTCCGGGGCGTTGTTTGTGGCGGGATCGAGTGGTGCTGTGACCGGGGCGGCTCGTGTGTACACCACGGCTGATCCGAACAAGGTTGTTGACCTGCCGGGGATTTCGGGACCTGTGTTTGCCGTGAGCATGCGACCGGACGAGGCGCAGGCGGCTGTGGCCGGGTTTGATGGCATCGTGCGTTTGTTCAACACGACAACGGGGCAGCTTGAATCCGAGTTTTCGGCTGCTCCGCTGACATCAGCAACGGCTCAGAGGTAGGCCACGAGCCCTGCTTGCCGGGGCGATTGTGGGATGGCGAAACTGCGGAGGCAGCGGGAGCGTACCGGCCTGAGTTGTGCGGGCAGGGTGTGCGCGACGGCGCGGGGCGACGATTCGGCCCCGGGCGTATCAGCGGGCCTGGGAGTGTTGTCAGCGCGAGGTGACGAGCGGCTTATTCGTCGTCGTCTTCGCCGTAGAGCAGATCGCGATAGTTTTTGTGTTGTCGGCGATCTTTTTGACCTGCCCCCCGGCGACTTCCGTCGTCGTCTTCAATGGGGCGGGTGTCTTTTTTGCGGCGGTCTTTCCGCACACCGGATTTTTCAATTCGGTTGCGGCCATCGTCTGGAAAGGAGAAGTCGTTTCGCATGAGAGCACTCGGACTGCAATAACCCTTTCTTAGGTTTTGAAGTAGACATCGCCGCCATTCGCGACACGCTGTTACGTGATTTTATATCGAGGAGGGGCGGTGATTCGCAACAGTGTGGAGGGCAAATCGGGGCGATCAGGGGACGGGAAATGCGGGAATTTGGCCATTGGGGAGTGATTCTGTGGCTGTTTTTCGGCGGAAATTGCCAGTTTTGGCGGGGTGTTGCGTCCGGTGAACGGGTGTTGGATTACGCAGTGTGCGGAGTGAGTGTGCGGATGACGGCCTGTCCGGCCTGTTCCATGCTGCAGTTTTGCAGGCAGCGACCGGCGAGTTGTTGTCGCTGCTGCGGGCTGTATTTTCCGGGCAGAGCCCGGATGGCGTCTGCCAGTGGAGTGTGTGGGTCAAAGAGGGTTCCGTGCTGCAGCATTTGCAGTCGTTCCGGGAAGGCACCGTGGGCTGGCAGGAGTGACGGGATGCCCAGCAGAGCGGCTTCGAGGACATAGAGGCCTTTGGGTTCCTGGTATTCGGTGGGGACGCAGAGCCAGTCGAACTGTGCGAGGATTTCGAATTTTTCTTCTCGGGTTGCGGGGCTGCCGAGCCAGTGCAGGCGATTTTCGCAGCCACGGGCGGCGTTCTGAAACTGCTGGTGGAATTTTTTCGAGTGAAGGGCGGGCAGGAAGCCGGCGATGGACATACGGACTGCGGGGTTTTCGGGCAGCAGTTGAGCGGCAGCGTCGAGGAATCGAAAGGCGCCTTTTTCGGGGCAGATGCGGGCGAAGTAGCCGACGTGGAGTTTGTCATCCGGATTGCGTGTCGGTGCAGCGGGGAGTGCGGGAGGCGGCTGCACAGCGAGCGGAACGATGTGGAATTTCGGGTGGGGCAGGTTCAGCAGGTGACTCATGTGTTCGCTGTAGTAGCGGCTGTGTGCGAGGAACAGGTCAACGTGGCGGCAGTTTTCGGTGATCTGCTGAATGGCGGTGGACTGCCAGGGTTCGGGCAGGTCTTTCAGGAAGATGTCATCTCCCTGCAGCAGGCAGGCCAGTTGTCCGTGCCAGTGTCTGCGGAGTTCCGGGACGATGCCGGAGATCAGGGCGTTGCTGAGGATGATGACATCCGGACGGAGTTCGTGTGTGAGGCAGGAGACGAGGGCTTCGATTTCGCGGCGCTGTGGTCCGGCGGTGCCTCTGAGGAGATCGACGGTGAGCGGTCCGAGCTGAGCGGCTGAGGTGCTGCTGCTGAAACGGGAGAGGAAGGAGACAACAGCGGGTCGGTCGAGCCAGCTGCGGCACCAGTCCGGCAGCCATTTCCAGCCTGGCAGTTTGGAATCGAGGTAGACGTTGATGCCGCCCATGAAGACCTGTCCGGAGCTGGCATTGTCTTCATCGACTCGAATGGGCGTGTAGGTGGGGAGCAGGAGTGCGTCAGCTCCGGCCATTCTGAGTGAGCGAACGAGGGTATTGTCCTGCATGCAGGACCCGCAGAACATGCCGGCGCCGCCGGCGGTAATGATGAAGATTCTCATGAGGTGTGTGTTCCTGCTGAGAACAGCGATGTTGTGATCAGGCGGAGGGTGACTGCGGAGCTGCGTTTTTCATGAGCAGTACCGTGGCCATGGCGAGGATGTCGCCGTTGTCCACGGCGGTCTGTTCCAGCAGGTCCAGCCGTCCGGATTCGACGCAGCAGGCAGTGAAGGAGAAGCCGTTGGGGTCTTCCATGCGTGAGAGGTGTGGAGCGGCGAGTGGCAGCACGTCGGCTGTTTTGCCGCAGCGCTGGGCCAGGTCGACGAGTACGAAGGCGATCAGTCGCTGGTCGGGGGCATCGGGTTCCTGGTGAAGTCTTTGGGAGAACCAGCCGAGTCCGGCATCGACATCGATGCCGGCAACTGTCCGGAGGAACTGTTCACTGGCGGTGTAATAGTCATCGAAGGGAACATCAGCGGGATAGCGGAGGTGTTCGCTGAGCTGCTGCCCGTAGAGGCTCATGTCGATGGCCAGCAGCAGTCGCCTGAGCACTCAAGGTAAGCCCCACCAGGAGGAGGCCACAGCTGCGATCCTCAAGAAGTCTGGCTTGCATGTGCGTCTGCACAATTTTATGTTCTTCGGTCAGAAAGCTTTGTCTTATTTGGATGCTATGGCCGAGGAGGACAAGCCAGACATCATTGCGGGTACTGAGACGCACTTGAAGGATTTGCAGCTCAACAGAGCCAGAAGGAGTTCCACCTGCTTAAGCTGGCATATGTT
>SXXK01000130.1 GCA_005791255.1 Planctomyces sp. | reverse complement strand
GCTGCGAACGGGCACTGAACGCATGCAGCACCTGCGTCAGCGCCAGAGTCATGAAGGCCAGAGTTGTCGAACGACGCAGTCCCTCAAACTCCGCACCATACCACCGCAGACCCACGCCAAACGCCAGCAATGTGACCGACGCCAGCAACAAACCCTGCCACACAATCAACCCCGCAAACCGCAGCGTCAGCAACGGTTCACGCGGATCACGCGGGGGCCTGTGCATCGCATCCGGTGAGGAAGGTTCCAGCGCCAGCGCAAACGCCGGAAAAATGTCCGTAAGCAGATTCAGCCACAGAATCTGCAAAGCCGCCAGAGGCAGCGGCCAGCCCAGCATCATCGCCAGAAAAATCGTCAGTATCTCAGAAAAATTGCACGACAACAGATAATGCAGAAACCTGATGATGTTGTCGTAAATGATTCGACCCTGCTCAACCGCCCCCACAATACTCGAAAAATCGTCGTCCGTAATGACCATGTCGGCCTGCTCTTTGGCCACTGCAGTGCCCCGAATCCCCATCGCTATCCCAATGTCCGCGGTTTTCAGCGCCGGAGCATCGTTGACGCCATCACCCGTCATCGCCACCACGTGACCCTGCTGCTGCAGAGCACGCACAATCTGCAGCTTGTGCTCCGGTGACACCCGCGCAAACACAGCCGCCTCCGAAACCACACGCTGCCAGCCCGGATCATCCAGACCCGCAAGCTCTCGACCATGCACAATTCGCAGCGGCCGAGCCTGCAGGTCCACGTCAATTCCCAGCTGCCGGGCAATCTCCGTCGCCGTCGACTGCTGGTCACCCGTGATCATCACCGTCCGAATGCCCGCTTCCCGACATCGCTCGATCGCCCGCTTCGCCTCATCACGCAGCGGATCACTCATTCCCACCAGACCCGCAAAAATCAAATCCCCCTGCAGATCCGACTCATCATACCGCTCCGGAAGCACTCGATACGCCAGTCCCAGGACTCGCAGCGCGCGAGCCGCCAGACGCAGATTCGCAGCCTCCCAGACACGCCGCTGCTCCACAGTAAAAGGTCGCACACCACCCGCAGAAAACTCCGCCGAACTGGCAGACAACAGCACCCCCGGAGAACCCTTGAAGAATCCCAGCGTCTGACCGTCCGCTGTGCGATGCACCGTCACCATCCGCCGACTCACACTGCTGAATGGCACCTCCGACAGACGCGGATACGCCGCCAGCACACACGCCGGCTGCAAACCCGCCTTCTCGGCCACAACCGTCAGCGCTGCCTCTGTCGGATCCCCAAACACCAGAACCTCCGATGCCGATCGCTCAACCCTCGCATCATTGCACAATAAACCGATTCGCAATGCCAACCCCAGATGCTCGTCATCCGCCGCACACAATCGCGCTGGACCCTCCCGAAATTCACCCGCCAGTTCATACCCCGTTCCCGAAACAGAAACCTCTCGCTGATCCAGCACGTACGCACAAACCGTCATCTCGTTGCGAGTCAAAGTCCCCGTCTTGTCAGTGCAGATCACCGTCACAGACCCCAGCGTCTCCACTGCCGGCAAACGCCGCACCAAAGACTTCATCCGCGCCATTCGCTGCATACCCAGCGCCAGCGTCATCGTGGTCACTGCCGGTAACCCCTCAGGAACCGCTGCGATTGCCAGCGACAAACCAATTTCCAGCATGTGCCAGAAATCCGCCGTACCTCGCAGCGAACCCGCCAGCACAATCACGGCACACAGACACAACACCAACACCAGCAGCAACTGGCCCAGTCGAGCCAGCTTCTGTTCCAGCGGAGTCCTGCTGTGAAGCGCCGCATCAATCAAACGGCCAATCCGACCATACTCCGAACTCACACCGCGTGCCGTCACCAGCATCCGCCCCCGACCATCCACAATCGTAGTGCCAAGAAACGCCATGTTGCTGCGATCAGCCGGCAAGACATCCCGCTCCGACAATGCCGCCACCGTCTTGCTCACCGGCAGAGATTCACCCGTCAAGGCCGCTTCAACAGCCTGCAGTCGAACACTCTCGATGATCCGACCGTCCGCCGGTACACCGGACCCCGCTTCCAGCATCACCAGATCCCCACACACCAGCTGCCCCGCCGGAACCTGCAGCAGACGCCCATCACGAATCACCGCGGCCACGTGCACCGTCTGACTCTGCAGCGAAATCAGGGCCTGCTGAGCCTTCCATTCGGTGAAAAAACCAATGCCCGCATTCAGCACAATCACCGCCAGAATCGATACCCCTTCAACCGTCTCACCCAGCACAAACGCCGTCACCGCTGCTGCAGACAGCAACAACACCGGAAAACTGGCGAACTGCGAGAACAACAGCGACAGAGACGACCGAGCCCCCGTGGCAGAAACAGTGTCCGGCCCCGCTCCAGCCAGACGACGATCAGCCTCCGATGGGCTCAGCCCGCAGACCGCATCCGTCTGCAGCTCAGCCACAGTCTCGGCAACAGACAATGCATGCCAGCACACATCGCGGACATCCTCCGGCTTCACGGCCACCATCCCCGACTCCCCGTGGCCAGATGCGGCAAAACGCACAATCCCCAAGTCTACAGTCTTCCTCACTCGATACAATCCGCTGCCGCAAACCGAACCATTGCGGTAAACTCGTGTCAGATCGTGACTGCACGTCTTTTTGAGGAGATTGCTCCATGCCCTGCGAAATCCTGCCCACCGGTGATGCCACGGCCATCCTGCCGGTAAGCAACACCTCACTTAAGCCCATCACGGTCATCGGGACACCGGCCATCCGCAACACCTTTGACGACGCCTGTCTGCAGCAGGCCGTGAATTCCCGCATGGCACCCGGAGTCACCGAGCTGGTGCTGAATCCCGATGCACACTGTGGTTACGGAGCCCCCGTGGGGTGCGTTCTGGTCTCACCCACGCACGTGTATCCGGGTCCTGTGGGAGTCGACATCAAGTGTTCGATGAGCCTCCTGCAGCTCAGTATTCCGGCGGACGCGATTGAGGATCGGCGAGTGCGTCGGGCCCTGATTCAGGCCATCTGCGAACGAACTCCGACAGGCGCCGGTCGCGGCCAGCAGAGTGCTGCAAAGTCCCGCCGAGTTGGCGAGTCACTGGGTCGGCAACTGATGCTGGAAGGGGCCTCAGCCTCCGTGTGCGAACAACTTGGAATTCCGCCGCACTGGGCGGAACGCTGCGAAGACGCGTTCCATCTGGGCCACGACGACACTCAGGATGCTCTCGGCGCACGCCTGGATCACCACATGCAGGACGGCTTCTTCCGCAACCGCTTTCCCGGCAAGATGAAGCAGCTCGGCTCCTACGGCGGCGGCAACCATTTCGGGGAATGCGAAACAGTGCAGGTCGGGGACAGCGACCGTGCTCGTCGGGCCGCTGAAGTCTTCGGGCTGCAGGACGGTCATGTGGCTTTTCTGTCGCACTGCGGATCGCGGGGGATTGGTCACAACCTCGCAGATAGTCAGTTCAAGTCTCTGCAGGCGCGATTCGCGCAGTGGGGAATCCCGCTGCCAGGCGGTGACCGAGAACTGGTCTACGCACCGCTGGGCACGGCCGAAGCGGACGCGTATCTGGACGACATGGCACTCGGAGCAAACTTTGCCACAGTCAACCACATGCTGATCAACGCGCTGGTGCTGGAAGCATTTCAGGAAGTGCTGCCCGGAGCAACCGGCGAACTGGTGTATTTCATCAGCCACAACATTGCTCGAAAGGAAGTGGTGGACAATCGAGTCTCGTGGGTGCACCGCAAAGGAGCCACTCGAGCATTTCCGGCCGGCCATCACGCCCTGAAAGGAACGCGATACCATGACACCGGGCATCCGATTTTGCTGCCCGGAAATCCGCAGGCCGGATCCTGTGTCATGGTAGCGGACGAAGGCGCAGCAATCAGTTGTTACAGCGTGAATCACGGCGCCGGACGCGCCCTCGGGCGTCGCCGCGCGATTCGCGAACTGAATCAGCGCGAGATTGATCAGTCATTTGACGAGCACGACATTCTCAGCAACTGCCGGCAGTATCCGAAAGATGAAGCCCCTGCGGCCTACAAAGACTTCAACGAAGTTCTGCGATCCGTCAAGACCGCCGGCCTCGCCTCCGAAGTCGCCCGCCTGCGCGCACGCTTCGTCATCAAAGACGGCGATTCCGCAGACGACTGACCCCACGACCTGCCCTCGCCGCCATCAGGGGCGAGGGGTGCCTAAACGCAAAAAACACAACTGCGCCAAACTGAGTCACAGCATGTTTCACAAGGTCCGGGTAAACGGCGGATAGCGAGTGTGATGAAGTAAGCATCACATCAGTCGCCCATTCTGCTTCATCAGCCGACCAGTCATCGTCGCGAGGACGCGGAAACAGAGTCTTGAAGCCTGACTGCACCGAATTTCAGTTCGGCCGTAATCTCCATAGTCCAACTGCGAAACTGGATCATCAACACCCCAACGGTTCTCAAAACACCGGACATTTCTTGCAGAGCAGCCCGTCAGCGAAGGGTTCTGCAGAAACGAATCGATCCCATCCGCTGATGACACCCTTGACCAACGACCGATGCTGCGTCAGGGCATGTTGTGAGGCAGCATCAACTCACGAACTTGATTCGCACTGGCCATTGGTACTCGCTGAAATGCTCATAGAAATCAGTTCGATCCCCCTGTTCCCCGGACTTGAACAGCGCTGCCCCGCAATTGCACCCTGCCAGCAATCCTGAGACCATCCCTGTTCCGGTCAGTACCGTTTCAGTGGCCCTTGTTTTCGGAGTCTTCTCAGTGGTGCAGCAGTTGGCGATTGGTGCGCGGCGTGGGTCCATCGTACCTGAAATTGTATCGGTCGATGTCCCCGAGTTGCCTGGCGGTCCGGACCAGGATCAGATTCTGTGTCGCACGCTGCAACTGGGTATCTGCGGCACGGACCGCGAAATTCTGCATTCCGCAGCGCCCTGGGTGCCGTCGGGCGAATCGGTGCTGGTGCTGGGGCACGAGTGTTTGGCGCGAGTTGAAGCGGTAGGGTCGGCGGTCACGGACTGGCAGGTCGGTGATCTGGCGGTACCGGCAGTGCGCCGCAGTTTGCCGGGCGAGCGTCGGCGGCTGGACTATCTGCCGCTGGGGCGGTTTACCGAACGTGGGATCTTTTCCGAGCATGGTTTCAGCATGCCGCTGTGGCTGGATCGCAGCCAACATCTGTACCGGGTACCTGCGGAACTGGCCGACATTGCAGTGTTTACGGAACCGCTGGCCGTGGCGGAAAAGGGCATCAACGAAGCCCTGCATCTGCAGCGCGCCCGACTGGGCACAGACGTGTGGGGCACGGACCCGCCGCAGGTGCTGGTAACGGGCATGGGGCCAATCGGATTCGCAGCAGGTCTGGCATGTGTGGCTCGAGGCTGGTCGGTAACGATGCTGGGCCGGGATCGCGACGACACTTTCCGCGCCAGGCTGGCTCAGCGGCTCGGGATCCGGTATCAGCGACTGGCGGACGACACGTTTGCAGTCACCGATCTGGAACGGGACGGAGTCGATTTGATACTGGAGTGTACTGGCAGTGACGAATTGATGGTGCGATCGACTGCCGTACTTCGATCGTGTGGCGTGATGGTGTGGCTGGGCAGCCTGCGACCGCCACAGCCCCCGACACTGGACATTGCCGGGATGATGCTGCATGGGCTGTTGAACAATCATCTGCACATCGGCTGCGTGAATTCAGCACCCCGCGATTTTCACGACGCCCTCAAACACCTTGGCCAGTTAAAAACGACGCAAGCCGCCGAACTGCAGTCGCTGATCACAGCCAAAGTCTCGCTCGAGGACTCACTGTGGCATTACCAGCACCGCGAGCCTCAGGGAATCAAAACAATCATCGAATACCCCACCTGACCACGCCTCACTCGCCGAGCCCCCACCAGCCCCATCTGACACACCACTCCAGCAACGGGGACACACCACTTGGCACCCACGTTCCGAACGTCCAGCAACGGGGACACACCACTTGGCACCCACGTTCACGCCAGTTCCCTCACTGTCGCGGTTCCTGTATGACCACTCTCCTCCCTCCTGCACTCCAGCAACGGGGACACACCACTCTGTGGGCCAGCGACGGACGGCGTGAACGGACGGCGCGGGGACACACCACCAGGCACCCACGTTCACGCCAGTTCCCTCACTGTCGCGGTTCCTGTATGACCACTCTCCTCCCTCCTGCACTCCAGCAACGGGGACACACCACTCTGTGGGCCAGCGACGGACGGC
>SXXK01000129.1 GCA_005791255.1 Planctomyces sp. | reverse complement strand
CTATCGACATTGACGTTCAGGGTGACGTCAATATCACACCACTTACAGCCACTGACGCCAACATCGCAGCGCTGTCAAAACTTGGCAATGCAGTCAGTGGGAATTTCACTGATGCAGGTGGGAATTCTATTACCTTCACTGGTAGCGTCGTCGCCCCCGAGCCGGGTTCAATCGCTCTGCTGAGCGGTCTGGGTCTGGTTGTGGGACGCCGTCTGCTGAAGCGTCGTGCGAAGAAGCAGGAAGCTGCTGTCTGATCACTGACGGCTGCGGCCGCTGCGGATCTGTCAATCCTGACCAGCGAATCGCCACGCTCAAAGCGTGGCGATCTCTGGTCTGATCAAGTCGGAAGCAGGATGCTTCCAGTGCGTTCAAATTGGGTTCCTGTGCCTGCAGGTCGTTTCACAGTGGTGCGCCCGGATCCGGTATCACTCTGACTACGCCCCCAAAACACAGATGAATCCAGCGAAAATCACCGTCCATCGCCAAGGTTTATGACGACACCGGCGATGACGCCAATCCGGGCGGGGTTTTCAAACATCATCTGTCTGCGGGACGTCTGCCTGGCCCACTCATGTGGGTTGTGTTCCCGGGCCGGTCGGAGTTGCAAATTCGACCGGCCTTTTTCATGCGCACCAAGATTCTGCGGTGGCTGTTTCGCACTGAATCCGGCATAATCCAGCGACCTCGCCACACCGTCGGAACTGTTGCCGGAATCGCTCACATGCTGCACCGCCGCAAACTGCTGGCACTCAGCCTCGGCTCGCCTCTGGCTGCACTCTGTGGCCAGGCAGGACCCTGCTGGTCAGAACCACTGCCACCGGCCGCCGGTGCCGATCTTGACCAACTGATGCAGCAGCGACGGGGCTGGGCCTCCGAGCTCTATCGCAGGATTCTCGGTGCGGCCAATCCATTTAAAGAGGGCGATGCTGTTGTGGGCGTCGCTGCAAAGGATGACGCCGAACGCCTGCAAGCCCGCGAAATCCTGCTGGACACCCGGCTTGGGACCATCGATCAGCACCCGCCGCATTCCGACGAACTGCTGACGTTCATCAACCGGGCACTCGATCGCGTTCAGCAACAGCAGCTCAGTCAATGGACCTTCGCGGAACTGAAAGCTGCCCTGCTCTCCCGGCCTGAAGCGGATCTGCACCAGCTGCGCCGCGGACTCAGCAGTGACGTCATCGCCGTCGTGGTGCGATTGATGAGCAATGCGGAACTGGTCCAGCTGGGCGCGAGACTGTTCAATCCGCTGCCCGGCTCAAAGATCGGCTCGCAGGGTTACATGGGAGCCCGCATCCAGCCAAATTCTCCGACAGATCACCCGGACGACATTCGCTGGCAGGTGTTTGACGCTTTCGCCTATGCCGTTGGTGATATCCTCGTGGGCACCAATCCGGTGTCCAGCGAACCTCAGTCAGTGCTGGCCATCCAAAACTGTCTCAGCGATATTCTGCAGACCTTTCAGCTGACTGAGATTCTGCCGCATTGCGTGCTGTCTCACATCGATGTGCAGGCGGCTGTGGAGTCTGCAGCTCCGGGATCCACGGCGCTGTGGTTTCAGAGCATTGCCGGCAATGATTCGGCCAACCAGACCTTTGACGTCACGATCGAAAAAATGCGTCGGCATGCCGCCGCGCGTCGCGGCAGGTTCGGGTTGTATTTCGAGACAGGTCAGGGGGCCGACTTTACCAACGGTCATGGCCACGGCGTCGACATGGTGGTGTTTGAATCGCGAAAATACGGATTTGCGAGGGCACTCACTGCCGACGTCGCCAAAACGCTCAGCGAATCCGGCAGCCCATTTCAGCCGTGGGTGCATCTCAACGACGTCGCCGGTTTCATCGGTCCGGAGGTCTTTCGGTCGCGCGAACAGTTGGTTCGCTGTTGCCTGGAAGATATCGCCATGGGCAAGCTGCACGGCCTGACAATTGGGCTCGATGTGTGTTCCACCCTGCATATGGATGTGTCGCTGGAGGATCTGGGCTGGTGCATTGATCAGATTATGCCCGCCAATCCCGCGTATCTGATGGCCCTGCCGACTCGCATCGACCCCATGCTGGGCTATCTGACCACCGGCTTCCAGGATCACGTGCACATCCGCAGCAAATTCGGTTATCGGGTGGATGACCGCATGTGGGCGTTCTACCAAAGTCTGGGCGTTGTCCAGGCGGACGGCTCACCAGGTCCGGCTTTTGCAGATCCCGCCGCAGTGTACGTGCAGTATTGTCGCCGACGTGGCGATGGTCGTGCGGAGCGTGAAATTCGGGACGAAGCAGCCAAACGGATGGCCGAAGTCCGCAGCCGCGGAGTTTTTCTGGCGGAGGGACACGGCGCCACCCCCGCAGACCTGAATCCCGGACTGCAGACGGAAATCGATCGGATCTATCACGATTCCCGCAGGGCCATCTGGCAGGAAATGAACGCATCCGTCCTCGCTGCCGTGCCTCAGGCTGTGCCGCTGTCGACTCGGTCACTGAATCGCACCGACTACATTCTGCATCCCGCCTCGGGCGAAGAACTCAGTGATCCCTCGCAGGCAGTGCTGCGGCGATTACTGGCATCCAGACAGGCAAACCAGGCTGACGGCCCGGCCGTGCAGATCGTGATATCGGACGGCCTGAACGCACTGTCTCTGATGGAAGGTGACCAACTGAGACAGCTGCTGGCAGCACTCAGAAATCAGTTGCTGCTGGCCGGGCTGTCACCATTCGCCGAACATCTGCTGGTCACTTCCGGACGTGTGCGGGCGGGATACCGTATCGGTGAAATGCTGCTGGGAGCAGGTCCTGGTCCGGGTGTGCTGCTGCACATTATCGGTGAACGTCCGGGCACTGGCCATCACACCATGTCGATCTACATGACACTGGCTGCTGCTGAGGTCTGGCGTCAGCCTGGCAAGGTGGATCACAACATCACGAAAGTCGTCTCGGGAATCGCCGCAACGGCTCTGCAGCCCGAGACGGCTGCCGTCGATGCCGTCCGAATCCTGAAATCCATGATGAGTACTGCCGAATGAATCAGCGGTTAAGCCTCGAAGCACGCTTGTTGTCATCAGGGGAATGTGTGAGGCTGGATGTCAGCGGCACACGCATTCGTTCGATCTTGCCTCTCAGTGAACCGGCAGACTCCGAAGAACTCCCGTGGGCTGCTCCCGGATTGTTTGATCTGCAGGTGAATGGCTATGCGGGCATCTGGTTCAGCAGCACGGATCTGACTGTGGATCATGTGCAGCAGGTTCTGCAGCATTATGCTCGGCAGGGGCTGACCGGGTGTCTGCCCACGCTGATTACCAATTCCGCTGCCGCGATTGAACACGGTTTGTCAGTGTTGCGTCAGTCGCGTGCATCCAGCGAATTGTGTCGCCTGATGATTGCCGGCATTCATGTGGAGGGACCGTGGATTTCGTCAGCAGACGGTCCTCGCGGTGCTCATCCCCTGCAGCACGTGCGCGCAGCATCACTGGCTGAGTACCAAAGCTGGCAGCGTGCCTCAGGGGGCCTCGTGCGACTGATCACCGTGGCTCCGGAGTGTCCCGAAGTTCTGTCGCTGATTCCGCTGCTGACAGCCGATGGTGTGCGAGTGGCGATTGGGCATACAGGGGCCAGTCCCGCTCAGATTGAGGAAGCCGTCACCCGCGGCGCCAGCCTCGGTACTCACCTGGGCAATGGCTGCGCCGGCATGGTTCCCAGGCACGACAATATCTTCTGGCCACAACTGGCCGATGACCGTCTGACGGTCAGTGTTATCGCCGATGGCTGGCATGTTCCGACGGCCATGCTGAACTGCATTCACCGCTGCAAGTCGCCCGCACGTATCGTGCTGACATCGGATGTTTCCGGCTTCGGCGGTTGTGCTGCCGGCCGCTATACGACTCCGGCTGTGGATGTGGAGGTCCTCGAGGATGGTCGAATTGTCGTGGCCGGACAGCGGCAGTTTCTGGCGGGTTCCGGAGCCACCACACTGCAGTGTGTGCAGCGTTATCGGCAGTTGACGGGGCTGCCGCTGACGCAGACGTGGGAGCTGGCCAGCAATCAGCCTCGCCGGCTGCTGGGGCTGCCGATCGCAGAAATCTCCGAAGGTGCGACAGCATCACTGACTCTGTTTCGAACCGGGCGAAACGAAAACTCCGGCCACCTGCAGCCCGTGGCCGCTGTCATTCAAGGCCACTTTGTCGGCTGCCAGTGATTGCCAGGCGTGCTTTCAGTCTTTGGCGGTCCCCGGCCCTGCAGTTCGCAGAATTCGCTGAAAATCGGCCTGCAGAAACTGTTCCGGCCAGTCTCCCTGCAAAACAACATTGCGAACTCGCAATTCCGCAGTTGCTCTGCGGTACGTCAGTCCAAACCGAGCGTCGTTGGGATTCCACGGAAAGTCACATTGCTGCTGACCATTGAGCTCCAGCTGAAATCCGCTGCTCGTCCGCCGCAGCTGAGCCTGATTCCAGCCATTTTTCAGCGGTACTGGATGCTGCTGCGGTGTGAGCAGTGAGCGTTGCCCGCCAAATCCCTGCAGTTGCTGCCACCACGCCGGATCGCGGCTGTTCAGAAAAACACCGTCAGCATGCAGCTCAAGAATCGCACTGCCGATTGACGGAAACGCATGACACTGGCCAGGCTGGTACTCGAATTCCCATGAAATTCTGTCACCCGGGAACATGGGACGCTGGCAGACCATGTGTCCGGACGGCTCGACCACCTGCGGGAATCCTGGCAGCGGAGCTGCTCGCTGCAGGCTGCGTCGCCCGGTCAGCACGCCACTCTGCAGATACCAGTCGGGCGAGCCGACTGGTGGCTGACCCGATTGACTGGCCGGATCAATCCGCAGGTCCGGTTGCGATTGTCCGCTGCTGCGACTGCTCCAGCCGCGCAGGTCGGTCGACTTCAGCAGACTGACGCTGCGAGGGACCTGCGGCGTCCCTTCGATGCTGAATTGTGCCCAGTCCGACTGCCGCAGCATGTCCAACTGCAGGAACAGCCAGGGACTGGCTTCCTCCGCAGCATTCAATGACCACAGGTCGCTGTCGCTGACCATGTATCGCAGCTGCTGATCCGCCACCTGCAGGTCGCCGACAATCGGCGAGTCCGACGCCGGTGGCCTCCAGGCTGACTGCCGACGCTGCACCACGGCCGCAGAGCATGACAGCACTGTTGTGGTGCCCTGCTGATCCAGTGCCAGCATCAGACCTGCATAGCCAGGCAGAGTCACCGGGAAATCAGAAACTGCAAACTGGCTGCGGATCCGGAATTCGCCGGTCAGCGGCCACGGAAAGTGCCAGACGGCAGGCCGACTCAATTCCGCAGCCAGAACACCACCGGGCACATCACCGGTCGAAACAAAGACTGGTCCGAGGGCTGCCTGTTCGGGAGTCTCATCCGTCAGCCAGCCGCCGATCCCTCTGACTGCCGCATCCTTCGTCGGTTGTTCCCGCAGCTGCGCCAGCATCTGCAGGCCGCGGCGGGCAGCTGGATCCCCCTGGGCTGACCACTTCTGCCACAGTTCCTGCAGCCACGGCTGCTCACCACAATCGATGGCCGCCCGGGCGATTTCCTGCAGCAACCCATACCGCACAAGTCCTGTTCCACGACTGGCTGGAAAAACATCGGTTGTGACCTGCGGCTGCATATCACGCGTCAGCAGCCAGAGTTCACTTTCCAGAACCATGCGGAACAGCTGCCAGCGATTGTCGGCCGCCAGGGAATGCACGGACTGCAGAGGCAGAAAGTACTGCAGATCGGCCGCCGTCAGCGAACTGGTGTCGGTCTGCAGGGTGCGGAACAGAGCAAATCGCCGTAAACCATCCGTCGGCAACTGGTGAACCAGGCAAAGCTGGCTGGTGATCAGATAATGCTGTGTCAGCAGACGCGTTGCCGGACTGCTGTCATCGCGGGCCGCAAACTGCTCGATCAGGAAATCCGCCAGTCGCAGGAATTCCAGCATGCCCGCGGCAGAATCCAGTCGATGAGCCTCGGGGGCGGCCGCAATGCAGGCGTCTCTCAGCAGACGCAGCTGCACTCCGGGTGCACCGCTGCGGCTGGTGTCTTCAGCAAGTTTGTGCACCAGTTTCAGACTGTGCCGCGTCAGCAGATCATTGCGTGACTGCAGGCCACACATCGCCATGTGCGTCAGCTGCAGTCCGTGCTGCGGAAGTGACGAGCTCAGGTCGACAACTGCCAGGAGCTGCTGCAGAATCTCAGCCTGCTCGATTGGCTGATCTGCTTCGTGATTCAGCAGCCACAGCAGAATCATTTGCTCAATCGTTGACTGTGGTGATCCCTGACGCAGAAGTTTGATCCACTGGCGATGCACGTCCGCAGTCACTGCGGCTCTTGCTGCAATGGAAGCCCCGCAGTTTTCCAGAATAAACGGGTAGCCCGGGCCCTTCAGGGATGATTGCAGCAGAGAAACCCGTGATCCATCACTGCTGATGACCATCGGCTGCAGCACTTCGGCGATCGATTCAGCAGCAACTGCGCCGGCACGCCAACGGCCCAGCAGTCGCTCCAGCAGTGGCACTGCCAGATCCGCAGTGGCTGTCTCAACGGCCTTGAACGTCGCAACGTCGGGCTGGCTGTCACCGGCCTGCTGCCACAGCGCTGCAGCGTCACGCACCAGTTGCAGGCTCGCTGCGGCGTCGGCACGGTCCATCGCCGTGACGGCCCTCGCCAGCAGTTGCCGGATCTGTTCCGGAATGGCTGCCGAGTCGCTGGCGGACTGCTGAGTTGCGACAGCCTGAGTGGCCGTTCCGGTGATCGCACTCAGCACCCCAATGCTTAGCCACAGTCCGCAGACTGCCGTTATGCGGCGGCCTGTCTTAGAACAGTTCTGCAAGTGGCTGGCCTCCATCCACCACAAACTTCGGACGCCCCTGATGGTCCGTGTACTGCACATCCTGCGGGACGCCAAAGTAGCGAAACAGCGTGGCTGCGAGGTCTGCCGGAGTCACCGGTCGTTCGCGAATCGTTCCCCCGTCCTTGTCTGAAGCTCCAATGACCTGCCCGTGACGCAGACCACCACCGGCAAGGCACATCGACATAATGTCAGTCCAGTGATTTCGCCCATCTGTGCTGTCCTGGGTGCCCATGTTGGGAGTCCTGCCGAACTCGCCCATGGCGATCACGAGAACCTGGTCCAGCAGGCCGCGCTCTTCCAGATCCGACACCAGGGTTGTCAGCAGGTGGTCAAACAGTGGCAGCAGCGGTCCCAGTCCCCTGCTGATGCCGCCGTAGGGTGGGATATTGTCGCCATGAGTATCCCAGGTACCTGAGGCTGTATGGTAGCTGAGATCGAGTGTCACGAAGGCGGTTCCCGCCTCGACCAGGCGGCGAGCAATCAGGGCCTGCTGGCACCACAGGTGATTTCCGTACCGCGCCCGAATCTCAGGATCTTCACGTTCAAGATCAAACGCCGCACGAGCCCGGTCCCCCAGCAGCAAGTCCACGGCCTGCCGCTGATAGGCTCCCAGCGCATCCATGGAACCGTCCTGATCAAGTCCGGCTTTCAGCACATCAAACTGCTGCAGCAGCGACAGTCGATCGTGCAGACGGGACGGACTGAGCCCCCTGGGCATCTGGAACAGATCACCACCGCTGACCTGACCGGTGTCCCGCCCCACATTCGAGTATACCGGCAGAACAGCCGCTTTGTCGCACAGGAACGGGTCGTACTGCTTGCCCAGATATCCGGCAAAGGCCAGGTGGGAGCGTGATTTCATGAATGCGGCATAGGCCGGCATGGCGGCATGATTTGCGCCGTGGTGTTTCGCAATGACCGAAGCCAGCGCCGGATAGCGAACCGCTTCCGGATTCACTCGCGGTTCAGCAGCCAGATTGGCGGTCTGAAAGACCATGTTGGGTTCATGATTACTGTGACGGGCGTCGACCGAGCGAATGATGGTGAATCGATCCAGCATGGCCGCCTGACGCGGCAGGTGCTCACAGATCACCACACCGGGCAGTTTCGTTTGTGTCACTCCAAAAGGCCCGCGATTGATCCACGGACGCTCGGGCTTGCTGTCCCAGGTGTCAATCTGGCTGGGGCCTCCCGCCATCCACAGCAGAATGACGCTCTTCCCGGCAGAACTGCGCTGCCCGGACGCTGCCATGGTTCGCTGATTCTGCAGCAGCATTGGCAGACTGAGCCCCGCCATACCCGCCATCCCGGCTTTCAGCATCGAACGCCGACTGTGCAGATACAAACCTTCTCTGGTTCGCCCCTGAAAACCGGCGAATGCGTGACCACCGTGCTGGGCCACCGGGCAGACTGCATCAGTTCCACGCGATTCCATCGGCAGATGTCCAGTGCTGTCAGAGTATCATTTGGGGGCCGCGGCAGACAGAGAAATTGTCACTGTTGTCCACTGCGGCTGCTGCGCCACGTGAATCTGCTGCTCAACTTCACGAATGAATGGGTCAAATCGAGCAATATCAGCGGCGTTGTTGCCCTGTTCGTGCTTTCGGAATCCAAACAGATATGTCACATTCTGCGGTCGCCAGCGATGAAAATACAGCTCATTTTTCTTCAGAATCAACTGCCGCAGCGCTGAATAACCCGAATCTGCAAACAGCACGGCTGTTGCCGGCTTTGCTAAACCCGCTGCGGAAATCTGTGCTGTGATCGGCAGCGGAGACAATGTTTCAGGCTTTACCTTCAACGTGACCTGCCCCCGGTCATCACTGAAACTCACGTCAGCAATTTCAAGACCCTGACCCTGCACCGTCGCGGACGGGACATCCATCTTCAGGACAGCCGGGTTTGCCGGTATCCCCAGCAGACGCTGACGAATCACCAGCGCAGCACAGGCATAACCCTGCTCGGACAAATGCATGCCGTTGTCGGTCAGGCCATTCAGACCCTCACTGTCAGGATGCAGCAAGCTGTGCACAGACTGCATGCTGGACGTGAAATCCGAAAACAGGTCCACGAATGGAAGCTGACGTGATTGAGCCACACTGCCGGCAGCCTCCGCAAACAGGCGGATCCGGGAATTGAAACGAGCTGGTGAGGGGACCGGTGGCTTCGCAGGAAACAACTCGTGCGGCGATACCACCAGGCACGGAATTCCCGACGCCTGCAGCTCGTCCATGAACTGACCAAACTGCCGACTGAACTGCTCGGGACTCATCCCCGCCATCAGTGCTTCGTTCTGGCCGTAACACAAAATCGCCGCCGCAGGCTCCTCCGCGCGAATGTGCTCCACCATCCGCATGTACCCAACAGCAGGTGCATCGAAGATGCCCCGCGACTCCGCAAACACAGTATCAGCACTCCAGCCCAGATTGCGAAAGGTGACCCGGCGATTTCCCAGTGTTCCCGCAAGGACTGATTCCAGATGCTCTGACAACTGAGCACGCTCGACAAACGTGGCCCCGACCAGCACCACATGGTCCCCATCCTGGAACTCAAGCGGCAAACTGCGTCGGGCTGTGCGTTTGAAAGCTGGTGATTCGGCTTTTTCCGGGATCCGGACCGCAGCCGCCAGCGGAGGCAACTGCGGCAAAGCCTTCAGTTCCTTCCAGTCGCGATCGTTGAAGTCCGTCTGCTCCCAGCCGACCGGCGGAGGCGCAGGCGCCTGTTTCCACTGGCCACCGGCAACCGTCGCCTGACCACCGCGGACCACCTTCAGCTGCACACCAAATGTGGCTGATGAAGCTTCGCCCTGCACCTCGACGGCCACCATATTCCGGCCCGGTCTTAACAAAGGCTGCACATCAAACATCCTGGCCGTGACCTGACCGTCGGCCGCCGGAAACACCTCGTATTTCAACAGACGCTGGCCATTGACATACAGGGAACACCGCGAATCCGAGGCAATGGAGAGAGTGGCGGCCTGGGGAACGGATCCGGATCCGTCAACAGCCCAGCGACTCCACGCCACGGACTTACCTTCAGCAGCCGCGATGGAAAACCACTGAGCCTGGGCCGGATCCTGAGCCACAACAACGGCTGGATTGCCGACACCGAACAGAGCCAGCAGAACAGTGCAGAAGAATGTCACGGGGCGCATGATCAGAAATGTCCCGGCAGAAGTCGTCAGGCAGTCAGACAAACACTGCCGCAGATTACGATATCTGACATCTGCTGACCACTGAATCTGCCAATTTCTGACCGGTCAGTGCACGGTCTGCCGAAATCGCAGAGCAAACAGACCGCACAACACCAAACAGCATCCACCCGCCGGTAAAAACCACCATCGCGATGAAATCCGCCCCGGCAGTGCCGAAAAAACAGAATCCCCCCGGTCCTGGATTTTGGCGGATGTCGTCAATTTCAGATTCAGGCAGGCTGCCTGCAGTCGCTGCAGCAGGTTTTGCAGTGAGGCCATCGGACGGAATGGCTTGCCCGGCAGCTGGTCGGCACGCAGCACAAACGCCTGACCTGCCATCGCCAGGTCCGGCTGGCAAATCTGATTGTGGAGCTGCGCAAGCGCCGCGTCCTGAAACCTGAGACCGGCACCCGGCGACTGCAGGTCACGCATCGCAGAACAGACACCGTCGAGAACCCCAGGGACGGATGGCGACAGTTCAGCGGTTGCCGCCGCAGCCGGGAACCTTCCCTGAGATTCACCGAGATACCGCCGGAATTCAGCACAACAGCGATCAACGTACACCTGCCGCAACGGTGAACGAAACGCCGGATGCTGCAGGTCAAAAATCACGTCCCGATCCCCGATCGCAACAACCGGGTTCGACACCGGACCACGATAACCGGATCGCGGAATTATCAACAGAAAAGGCTGTATTTCAGTATCCGCAACCGCCGAATTGCCCGCGTGGACTTCAGTGCGGGAATCCGAGTCAGTAAACGCAGAAACACCTGGTTCCCGCACGGGCTGCGTTTCATGCAGATTTCGGTCCGCATGAAACAGCCAGTCCTGAACAGACTGACGCTGGCGGAATTCGGCAGAAACTGACCCGGCAGCCAGTGGCGAAACCTGAAAACTGTGCAGGAATTTGTTCGTTTGTTGAGTTTCCCCCCTGACGCTGCCCTGAGATACTGCATCAAGCACGTCAGCCCGCACCGCGCCACACACCGTTACCCACGCAGGCACGCATACGGGCAACGCAGTCAGCAGCAGGATGCGTGTCAGGAAAGACATTTTTGCAGGGGATTTTCTGGTTATCAGTTAACGTCGCAGTTCGAAAACAGGCCAGTGCAACACGATCATCAAAAGTAGTAAAAATACCTCCCCGGGATGTAAATATAGGAAGACGG
>SXXK01000128.1 GCA_005791255.1 Planctomyces sp. | reverse complement strand
GCATTCGGGTCGGGTGCCGGAGCATTCGGGTCGGGTGCCGGAGCATTCGGGTCGGGTGCCGGAGCATTCGGGTCCGGTGCCGGAGCATTCGGGTCCGTTGCCGGAGCATTTGGGTCCGTTGCCGGAGCATTTGGGTCCGTTGCCGGAGCATTCGGGTCCGGTGCTGCAGTGCCTGGGTCTGCTGACGGCGTTGTCACCGGGGCTGCGGTTGCTCGTTCTTCAACACTGGCAGCTTCTGTCGCTTCAGCAGCATTCGCTTCCTGAGCAGACTGGTACAACGTCATCAGACCGCCGATTTTGACCGTGATCAGAAGTTGGTCCGACATTGCCATGGCCAGCATCTGCTGAGCTCGCTGCGACGGAGAACTGGCGAAGCCCTGCATTCCTGAACCGCCAGCCATGCCGCCAGTCATTCCACCGGCACCGCTCAGACCTCCACCCAGTTCACCTGGCATACCACCACCGGGGCCGCCTTTTCCTGGCATGCCGGCACCACCCATCATTGGCATGCCGGCCCCCTGCCCCATGCCCATTCCGGCACCCATGCCCATGCCTGGTGCCATGCCCATCCCGGCTCCCATGCCCGGTGGCATACCGCCACCACCAGCGAGGTCATCTGAGCCACCGAAACCACCACCCGCTCCGCCACCGACCGGGGCAGCAGAGCCGGACACCGTCTGAATCTCCACTCGCACGATTTCCACGGGGAAATCGGAGTCGGTGAGTGATGCCAGCAGTTCGGGCAATTTGTCATCACGAACACGCACATCCAGCAGAAATGCTCGAGTCTTGTACGAGTCTGCAACTTCATCAACGTACCTTTTCTCTTCGGTGGCAGCACCACCGGCACCGCCGCCGGCATCGCCACCCCCGGCACCCATCCCAGCCGCCATTTCAGACATTCCCATGCTGCCCATGCCGCCTTTGCCGGGCATTCCACCCATCATTCCGCCACCGCCACCACCGGCAGCGGCCGAAGTGTCTGCTCCAAATTCTTCACCAAGGATGTCGCTGCCGGCATTTCCCTCGAAATCTTTGCCGGGGTAGGAGCCTATGGATGCACCGCCACCGCCTCCCATCATTCCCCCATCGCCACCGCCGGCGGATGCTGCGCCACTGGTTTCCATCATGCCTCCCATCCCGCCCATGGCGCCCATACCGCCTGCACCGGCTCCGGGGGCCGCCGGAGTGGCGTTGCGGTCGCCACCTCGCAGAGTCAGCCGATAGATTTCGCGCACAGGGGCTTCGGTGATGCGTTCGGCGTTGCCATTGACGTTATTGATGGAATTCAGCAGCGATCGGAGCAGCCAGATGTCTTCCTGAGCGTCCCAGATTTCCTTCGATTCGGGGGGGCGAGTCGTCCAGCCGTTGTAGGGGCGGTGAGTGATTCTGTTGGAGTCCACAACGACCAGCCCTTCACCCGTTTCAATCTGAAACGGGCGTACGATCTTCAGCATCTCTTCAATCTCGGAACCGTAGATCGAAGCCCAGAGTTCGCGTGTCAACTGGTCCTTGATCTGATCCTGAAAATTGATGCCCTTCATCTTTTCAGCAACCTTGACCGGCCACTGACGAGCACTTTTCTGGCGTTCGCGGAGTTGCGTGGAAGCCGTTTTGAATGATGTGCCATCAGCTTCATTTTTCAGCTTTGCCGCTTCGACCCAGCGGGCGTTCGGGGCGTCGGCGTTGGACTTCGCCTCAGTGAACGACCCCTTTACCGCTGTCTCGCGGGCTGCGATAGCTTCACTGAGCGCCCCGCTGGCCAGAAACCAGCCGGTCAATGTGAAGATCAGCGCGAAACCGAAACAGATCCAGTAGTGATGTCTGATCAGCGGCTGAAGCTTGTCCATGGCTGAATGTCCTTTGTACTGCCTGAGATACCGTGTTCGGAGCTGGGTGGGGTGTTGAAAGAATCTTCCGGGCGGCGGTGATTACTGCGGGTCGGTCGGAGCCGCTGCCGGGGCGGCCGGTGCTGCTGCCGGGTCTGCAGTGTCGGAAGCGACCGCTGCGGTCACCCGAGGATCCTCTGGCTTCCGGTCCCGCTCGACTGTCGGAGTCCAGATGAACTGAACGACGAAGTCCGATCGGTTCAGGACCTGAATCTGTTTCTGTTCCTGCTGCTGGAATATGGGCCCCTGGGCGCCCGTGAGCTGGTTGGGGTCGTTGGTCGATCCCTCGCCACCTGCACCCGGAGCACCGCGTTTTCCGGGCCCCATCATGCCGGCACCGGAAGCCATTCCCGGAGGCCCCATGGCTGCGCCGCCGGCCATACCCGGAGGCCCCATGGCGGCACCACCCATTCCCGGAGGTCCCATGCCGCTGCGCATCCCGGCACCCGACATCATCCCGGCACCCGACATCATCCCGGCACCAGACATCCCCGGAGGCATTCCGACGCCACCGGATGAAGCGAGGTCACCACCATCGGCACCTCCGCTTCCCAGCATCCCATCCATCATGCCACCACCCGGCATACCACCACCGGTCATCATCCCGCCACTGGGCTGATTGGGGTCATACTGCATTTGTGACTTGAGACAGTAAGCAACGATTGGGTACGAGATTCCCAGCTGGCCCACCGGCACTTCCACACCACCGGCATCCACCTTCCATTTGCGCAGATGGCTGACGAAAGCACTTTCGACAAACCGTCGGTCTGTTGCCTCAAACGGCAGGTCCGGGTGGTTGTAAAAATGGAAACCACGAAGCGTTACGATGTATCCAGGGGCGGCCGCAGGAGCCGTCTGGTCGGGAACGGCAAACAGTTCCGTCTGACCGGCGTCCACGAACTTTTTGTGCCACTCAGCAACGTCCGTCACCTTGCGAGTGGTGATGGAGGTGAGTCGAATCTTTTTCTGCTTCATGATGTCGGTTTCATCAAGAGCATCGCCTTCCTCACTGGGCAGACACTCATTGACCGCTTTGAACAGCTCCATCCACATGGATCGTTTTTCCAGTGGAGCCACCAGCTGGGCGATGTTGTCCAGGGTGGTTTTGTGAGCGGCCAGTTCGCCATCAAAGGCAGTTTTCTGAGTCCCGATCTCTCCCTGCACGGATTTGACGTATTTTTGGGAGTCATCCCACTTCTTTTCGCTCCATGATGTCAGCACACTGGCACTGCCGATTGTGCTGACACCCATGGCCAGCAGCAGTCCGGCTGCTCCGGCCACCGCCCATGGTTTCTTGGCCCGAATCTTTCGATCCATGGCAATCTCGGGGGGCAGCAGAGTCGTGCGGATACGAGTTCTGCCGAGCGCCTGCAAGGCGAGGCCGTAGGGTACGGCGAAGGTCATGATGTTTTCTGAGAACAGCGGATCGGTCAGCACCGAATCCCCGGTCACCCCGCGCAGTGTCTCGAGACGCTCTACGGTGTACTGCTGCAGATTCTGTTCGAGAAATCGCTGGAGACCGGCCAGCCGGAATCCATTGCCGACACCGATGATGCGGCGGATTCGAGCCGACCTGTTCACGCTGCCGAAAAATCCGATCGTGCGCTGAATTTCGGACACAAAGTCGTTGAAGACCGGACGCATCGCCTGAAAGACGGCTGTTGGATCCGGAGCCTTCGTGGCGTTGCACTTCAGATGCTCGGCCTTGGCAAACGTCAGTTTCATTTCACGCGTCAGGGCGCGGGTGAAATGATTGCCTCCGATCGGCACATTTCGAATCCAGATGCTGCGCCCGTTGGAAACCAGCATGGTCGAGTTGTCGGAACCCATGTCCAGCACGATCTGGTAGTCCTCCTGAGCCGGGGGCTCAGGAGTTTCCGCAGTGCGACGAAAACCAAGCACGTCATACGAAAGGAAATTGTACAAAGCCAAAGGTGCCATCTGCACGAGCTCGACTTCGCGTCCCGCCTGGGTGAAAGGCTTCATGGCGTCATAAACGAGATCACGCTTCATGGCGAACAGGCCGACCTCGGCCTCCAGCATGAATCCGCTTTCTTCCACACCACCGCCCACCGGCTGGTAATCCCAGATGACGTCATTCAGGTCGAACGGGATCTGCTGGCGAGCCTCATAGCGGACGATCTCAGCCACCTTGCTGCTTTCGACCGGCGGCAGCTTGATGAACTTCGCCAGCGAGCTCTGCCCAGGAACGCTGATGGCAATCAGGTCCCCGTCAACCTTGTTCCGCTCAAGAAATGTCTTCATCGCCTCGCGGATCAACTCTTCAGGAATCGCGTCCGGCTGACTCAGAATTTTGGGATGAGCAATGTAGTCGAAGGCCACCGCAAAGACCTTCTGACCGTCCTCTGAAGTTCGCAGCTTGATCGCCTTCAGGCCCGCCTGCCCAATGTCGATGCCCCACGCACTTTTTGTTTCGGCCATGACTTATCCCCAGAACACAGTGATGTTTCAGTGATGTTTCGCTGTGTGAGTGCTTTTGTGGTTGCGTTTACGAATGCCTGCGCCGGTCAAACCCCATGTCGTCAGAATGCCCTCAGGCTGACTGCCGGTATGCCGCCAGACTGACTGCCCCCCGGTTGAAATACGCCCCCGGCACGTCGCAGCAAAACATCACTCAGCAATGAAATCCGAGTAGTGTTCATGCGTTTAGTTTTTGTGCAGAGCGCAATTTCCGACCGAAACGACATGCTCAGCGTATCAGCGGAAATCCCCTGCAGTCAACCAAATTGGAGCCCAGGGAGCGTGTTCGATGATGAGCTGAGCTGAGTTTTGACGGTGAAGGAGACCATTGTGTTCCGGAAAATCGGCAGGAAACTGGAAAAAGGACGCGGGAAACAGCTCAAGGCTGCGGAAACAACGCGATCTGCAGGGATTGGACGGATCGCACCGGTTTTTTCCCGCAAGTCGCCGGCAGCCGCTAAAACTGACTGCCACTGGCCAGGCATTGCAGGGCGTTCCGGACGACTTCCTCGATGCAATCGATGGCCTTGTCACAGATTTCCCGGACCAGCTCTGGCGACATCCCCGGCGCCGGCATCAGGACAATCACGTCACCGAGCGGTCTGAGGATGAGTCCGCGACGGCGAGCCGCCAAAGTGACCTGGTGGCCGATGCGGAATTCGACGGGGAAGGGCGTCAGCGAATCGCGTTCCCGCACCAGCTCAATACCGACCATCATTCCGCGCTGCCGCACTTCCGCCACCTGCGGGTGATGCCGGAGCCCTGAAAGTTGTTGGCGCATCACATCCGCTGCAGTTGCCGCATTCTGCAGCACCTGGCGGTCTTCAAACAGTTTCAGCGACGCCAGACCGGCAGCACAGGCCAGCGCATTTCCTGTGTAGGTGTGACCGTGATAAAACGTGCGCCCCTGCCAGGGGTCGCCAAGAAAGGCCGCATACACGCGTTCCGTGGTCAGCGTTGCTCCCAGAGGCAGATATCCTCCGGAAATCCCTTTGGCAAGGCACAGAAAATCGGGCTGTACCTGCTCCTGCTCGCACGCGAACAATGTTCCGGTGCGGCCGAATCCTGTGGCGACTTCATCAGCGATCAGCAGCACGTTGTACTGGTCGCAAAGCTGTCTGACGTGGCGGAGATATCCTGGTGGGTGGACCAGAATTCCGGCCGCTCCCTGAACGAGGGGTTCCATGACGACGGCCGCTGTGTGCTGATGATTCTCGCGCAACTGTCGCTCGACCTCGTCAAAGCAGTGCTGCAGCCAGGATTCCCGGGAGTGTCCTGCGGGAACTCGCAGCGCCACGGGGGAGGGTACTGTGAGTGTGCGGAACAGCAGGTGTTTGTAGCAGCGGTGGAAGAGGTCAATGCCACCGACACTGACCGTGCCCAGCGTGTCACCGTGGTACGCGTTGCCGATGCAGAGAAACATGCTGCGATCTTCACCGACCGCTGATTTTTGCCGGTGATACTGGTAGGCCATCTTGAGTGCGACTTC
>SXXK01000127.1 GCA_005791255.1 Planctomyces sp. | reverse complement strand
GAAATGCGGGTTCTGATGATCTGTCGGCTTTTTGCAGGACTCGTGTTGTGGGGGGGAACAGCGTCCTGTTGGGACCACATTTCGCTGTAGGGAAGCCTCAGAGGGGCGTTTCCATTGGGCATCCGACAGTGAGGTGACGACGTGAATAATTTGCTGGCGAGGACAGTTTTGAAGGGGCTGCTGGGTTGCGGTCTGGGAGTGCTGGGGGTCGGGTTGGGGGCATTGCCGGCTCAGGAGCCCATTGTTCCGATTGAGCCGCCTGCCGCCCCGGAGCAGTCCGAGGTTGCGGAACTGATGAACCTCGTGCGTGATGGTGCCTTTTCAGCGCCTGGGTATGCCCGGACGACGCTCGTGCGGGCTCAGAAGAAGATTGGTGAGTGGCAGGTTGATCTGGGTGACGTGGATGTTGTGGTGGGCGAGTATCGTCCGCCGGGCTACCGGGGAAATGCGATCGATCTGAATGGCACGCGTTCAGGCTCGATTTACCAGGCTGTGCCTGTGCAGCCGGGTCTGCGGTATACCGTGAAATTCCTCGCCGCCGGTAAGTGGGCAGGCAACGACAATCGTCCGCGTGTGGTGACTGTGCGGCTGGGGAAGCAGAAAATGACGTTTTCAATCGCGAAACCTGCAGACTGGTCACCGTCTGCAGTTGATTGGAAGTGGTATACGGCCGACCTTCTGGCTCAGGGAACGCAGGCGGCGCTGCGATTTACCTCGGAAACATCCCGTACTGCAGACGGTCCCATGATTGCGGCCGTGTCTTTGTATGCTCCCCAGGGACCTCCGGGACCACTGAGCAGCGTTCCGGTACCGCTGCCGGCAGATCTGGAGAAGTACATTGCCAATCGGGAGCGGGCACTTGCTTTGGGGAAAGCCCTGTTCTGGGACATGCAGGTGGGCTCGGACGGTCGCACGGCCTGTGCCACCTGCCACTGGCATGCGGGGGCCGACCTGCGACTGAAGAACATGGTGCATCCTGGTGCTCCGGGCAGCAATTTCGGACCGCAGTATCCGCAGAGTGCATCGTTGTTTGCAGATGCGGTGAAGAAATTTCGCGGAGTGAACGGGACATTGAAGTCGGAGGACTTTCCGTTTCACAAGGTGCTGCAGCCGCTGGCTCCGGCGGATCGGCAGGGGCAGCCGTCAAAAGGCAATCCAGTACTCCGTGACACGCGCGAGGTGGCCGGGTCGCAGGGGGTGCTGACTGAGGATTTTATTGCTTTGGTTCGAGGTCGGTCTGCGGATCTCGGAAAACCGGTGCTGAATCCGGTGTTCAGCATGCATGGGGTCAATGTCCGGCAGGTTACCGGCAGAAATTCACCGACCACGATCAATGCGGTCTTTTTCGACCGTTTGTTCTGGGATGGCAGAGCCAATCGATATTTCAACGGAGTCAATCCGTTTGGGGATCTCGATCCGGAGGCTCGAGTGTACTTTGCAGAAGCGGATGGATCGATGAGCCGGGTTATGGTTCGCATTGACAATGCAGCTCTGGCGTCACAGGCGACTGGTCCGGTGATCAGTCGGGTGGAGATGTCGTGGGACGGTCGGCGGTTCTCGGAATTGGCGAGGAAACTGTTGCCTCTGAGACCTTTGGCACTGCAGAAGGTGTCGCCTGACGACAGTGTGCTGGGCTGCTTTTGTGATGAATCGGGGCATGGCTTGTGCGGCAAAAAGACCAGCTATTCGCAGCTGATTCGTGAAGCGTTCAAGCCGGAGTGGTGGTCAGGCCGTCGGCTTACTTCCGAGGGATTTACGCACATGGAAGCCAATTTTTCGCTGTACTGGGGCTTGGCGATCATGATGTATGAGTCGACTCTGGTGTCTGATCAGGCGCCTTATGACCGCTGGGCAGCGGGGGATCGATCGGCTCTGTCGCCGCTGGCTAAGGAGGGGCTGAAGATCTTCATGAATGAGGGGCGATGTATCGACTGTCACAGTGGTCCGGAGTTCGCGGGGGCTACGGTGAGTGAACTGCGGGGTGTTCTGTCGAATGACGGGGGTGTCGAGAGAATGCAGATGTCCACTGGCATCGCCGTATATGACGGGGGATTTTACAATATTGGAGTGCGCCCGACGTTTGAGGACATTGGTGTGGGTGCAGCACATCCTCTGTTTGGGCCGCTGTCGTACAGTCGGCAGGAGCAGCTGGGCAGGAATCCGGAACCGAAAGTTGTTGTGTCGCAGGACCAGCGACTGGCGGTGAATGGCGCGTTCAAGACGCCAACGCTGCGAAATGTCTCCCTGACCGGCCCCTACATGCACAACGGCGGCATGAAATCGTTGAGGGAAGTTGTGGAATTCTACGTGCGCGGGGGAGATTTTCCGGATCAGAATCGGCAGGATCTGGCGCCCAATATTCGTCCGCTGGAGGGTATGTACGGCAGTGAGTTCAAGGTGGACGCGCTGGTCGAGTTTATGGAGCATCTGACCGATGAGCGAGTGCGGAGGCAGAAAGCTCCGTTTGATCATCCTGAACTGGTGATCCCGAATGGCCATGCAGAAGAGTGTTATGATGAGGCGATGGATCAGTTGCTGGTGATTCCGGCGAATGGTCGGGACGGTGGAGAGGGACTGTGGACCTTTGAGCAGACTCTGCAGCGTGGCATGCAGTGGCGTTCCGGATCGGGCAGGTATCCTGAATCAAAGTACCCAACCGCTCCGGTAAACGATATTCCTCCGGCGAAGCTGATCCCTGGCGATCCTTTGCCTTTGCCGAAGTCCCCGGCTGAAGGTGCTGTGAAGCCGCCGATTTACTGGCGGGATTGAGAGACAGTGCTGGACGAAATGAGGAAGCGAAGCCGCTGGCATCTGCCAGCGGCTTTTTTTGTGCCGTGGATATGTCTGAAGATGGGAGCCGCTGGCTGGAATGTCTGTGTGTGGAGTGGGGCTCACGCAGCCACCGGGGTGGGGATTCCCATCAATGATCCTGAACATACAGCGCAAACCCAACTGAACAGATCGATCGTCAAGATCGTGCGAGACTGCATCATGGTGCGAGCACCGGGGGAAATGTCCGGTCCCGTTGAGTTCGTTGTATCGATTGTAACGATTGCAGGGCCCGGATAATCGCTGTTGTTGACACAGTTGATACCGCGAGCGGGCCTGCAGTGTCTTTTTTGCTTTACGGCTTGCCGTTTGCTGACAAGGTGATCAAGGACACGTTGTGCACATCGCGGATCGCGATTGTGCAGGAGAACAGTGTGTCGTGAAGAAAGCTCGTTCGTGGGTACCTGGGTCATGGTCGTGGTCAGGCATTTCTGCATCCGGACTGATGCAGAAGGGAGATGTCCTGACCGTGCGGCTGAGGCAGGGGTCGTCACCGGAGAACGAAATCCGGAAGGTGTCGATTTTTTGTCTGATGGTGAGTTGTTCCCCTTGGCACCAGAGACGGTAAAAGCATGGTTGTAGAATTTCTTAAAAAGTCCGTGCCACAGGATGGCATGGGCAGGCTGCACGGAGGGATTGGCTCAGCGCTGGCAGACACAAACTGCCTCGCTGTGCGTGTAACGCGGTGGCGGCTTTGGCTGTCCCGCGTGAGTTCCCCCTTTGCCCTTGCTGCGGCACTGCTGGCGTCGTCCAGCCACGTTGTCGCTCAGGATACGGCGAAGGGAGCGGTTGATCCAGCGGAAGAGCTGGTCTTTGCGCTGGAAGCACCGGCGACAGAAGAGGCTGAGCCATTGGCTGCCGATGTCGGTGTGGACGCAAAGGCCGCCCGTCTGGGTCTTCCTCGAATGGCACCGGTAATTGCCGCGATGGGCGAACCGGAACCGGATCCGGTTTGGCTGCGTAATGTTCTGGTTGACGGATTCTTCGATGAATCTGATCTGTCGAATCCGGTGAATGTTGTAGCGGCTCCCGGTAAAGTGGGTCGCTGGACTGTGGACGTTGGCAATGTGGCGCTGCATGTCAACGATTTTAAGGTGCCGTATGATCGCGGCAATGCAGTGGACCTGAACGGTAATCGTTCCGGCTCGCTGTTTCAGGCGATCGAGACTGTGCCAGGGTTCCGCTATCATGTTCGCTTCCTGATGTCTGGCAACTGGTCGACCTTCCCCTCGAAGGCTCGCACACTGGCCGTATATTTTGGCAGCGAAAAGAAGCTTTTCACCGTGAAGCGCCCCAGTCGCTGGTCGAAGAGCAACATGCGGTGGGAAGAGCACGAACTGGTCTTTACCGCCGTGAGGCCTCTGACCGGCATCCGCTTCGCTTCAGAAACTGCCGGCATTCCGGACGGTCCTGTGGTAGCGAATGTCCGCGTATTGAAGGAAGCACTGGCTCCGGGACCGCTGGAGTCAATTAATGTTCCGCTGCCGGAGAACCTGGCAGACTTCATTAAAGACAAAGAAAAAGCAATTGCACTCGGGAAAGCTCTGTACTGGGATATGCAGGCGGGCAGTGATGGCCGCACAGCATGTGCTTCGTGCCATTACAACGCTGGTGCGGACATTCGCACGAAGAATCAGCTGCATCCGGGTGCGCCGGGCAGTACCTTCGGGCATCAGTCTGCTGCCAGCCTGAAACTGGGCGTTGCTGCAGTACAGTCGTTCAAGGGAGCGAATCAGGAACTGAAGCCTTCGGACTTCCCGTTCCATCGCTTCAAGGATCCGACTCGTCCTGGCAGCAGTTCCTCAGACGGTGACAGCAAGAACCCCGTCATCAGCGACTCCATGCAGGTCTTCGGATCTCAGGGTGTTGTGACTGAGGCATTTGTGTCGATTGTCATCGGAAATCCGATTGACAAGTGCAAGCATGTTGCTGACCTTGTGTTTAATATTCAGGGAAGCAATGCTCGTCAGGTGACTGGCCGAAATGCTCCGTCGACGATCAACGCCGTGTTCCACGATCGCCTGTTCTGGGACGGTCGTGCCAATCGCTACTTCAACGGAGTCAATCCGTTTGGCGAGTTGGACAAGGACGCGCGGGTGTATCAGCTGGCCGAGAGCGGACACCTGCAGAAGGTGAAGATCAGTCTGGATAATGCCGCTCTGGCATCTCAGGCTGTCGGTCCGGTATTGAGCGCTGTGGAGATGAGTGCCGACGGTCGCGATTTCACGGAACTGGGTCGTAAGCTGATGTCTCTGCAGCCACTGGGCCTGCAGAAAGTTCACGATGACGACAGCGTTCTTGGAATTTACTGCGATTCTGACGGCCGTGGTCTGGACGCCAGCTATGCTCAGTTGATCCGTGACGCATTCCATCGGCAGTGGTGGGGTGGCAAGCAGATCACTGAAGGCGGTTACACACACATGGAAGCCAACTTCTCCCTGTTCTGGGGATTGGCCATCATGATGTATGAGTCGACTCTGGTTTCTGATGAGACGCCATTCGATGCGTACGCGAAGGGTGACAGGAGTGCCCTGTCTGAAGGTGCTAAGAAGGGCTTCCGCATTTTCATGAACGAAGGCAAGTGTATTACCTGCCATCACGGTCCTGAGTTTGCGGGGGCGACTGTCAGCATGACTCGTGGGCAACTGTCCACGGACGGCGGCATCCACTACATGCCAATGGCGCGCGGTCTGGCGTTTTATGATGAAGGATTCTACAACATCGGCGTGCGTCCGACCACTGAGGATCTCGGGATCGGTGCTGCTCATCCGCTGTTTGGACCTCTGTCATACAGCCGTCAGGAGCAGGCCGGTGCAGACCCGGATCCGAAGCATATTGTGACCTCCAGTGATCGCGTGGCTGTGGACGGTGCTTTCAAGACACCGACCCTCCGCAACGTTGAACTGACCGGTCCCTACATGCACACGGGCAGCATGAAGAACCTGACCGAAGTAGTTCAGTTCTATGTTCGCGGTTCAGACTTTGAGCATGCGAATCTGAAGGATCTGGACACTGATGTCAGCGGAATTCCTTCGCTCCATGGGCACCACCTCGGGATCGCAAACCTGGTTGAGTTTCTTGAGCACCTGACGGACCCGCGCGTGAAGTACCAGAAGGCGCCCTTCGACCATCCTGAACTGTTTTTGGTGAATGGCCACGACAGCGTAAAGTGGGACAACGCCCTCGACTCGCTGGCGGTTTTGCCGGAGACGGGACGTGATGGTGGTGAAGCACTGCAGACCTTCGAAGAAGCCTTGACCAACGGACTGGATCTCGAAAAGATCCCAGCCGTGGATCCGTCTGAAAACGACGACGAGTCGGATAGTGACGGCGATGCGGCTGACGAGGAGACTGACGCCGACGGTGCCGATGAGGTTGTACCTCGGGATTCAGCAACTGCCGATGCCGACGGAAAGGGTGTCGTTCGCAAGGCGAAGGAACCTTTGCAGAAGGGTTCAAAGAACTCTGTTGCCAAGGGCCCCAAGATTCCGCTGTACCTGACGCCGGAAGATCTGGAAGCAGAAGCTGCGGCCGCTGAGGAAATTGCCGCTGAAGAGGCAATGACTGCTGAAGAGGCTGCCGCCGAAGAGGCTGTCGTTGAAGAGGTTGTGCTGGAGGAGGCTGCATACGAAGGTGCAGCTGAGGAACCAGCAGCTGAGGAACCAGCGGCTGAGGAACCAGCAGCTGAGGAACCAGCAGCTGAGGAACCAGCGGCTGAGGAACCAGCGGCTGAGGAACCAGCGGCTGAGGAACCAGCAGCTGAGGAACCAGCGGCTGAGGAACCAGCAGCTGAGGAACCAGCGGCTGAGGAACCAGCAGCTGAGGAACCAGCAGCTGAGGAACCAGCAGCACCTCCGGAGAAGTGTAAAGAACCCCATCCGACCCCACTGCCAAAGCCCTACTGAGTCCCGGAGTGACTCTGTTGTGTCAGGCGTGAAGGAAGGACAATCAGTTTGGGAAGCGTAATCAGGGTGACGCGGACTGACTGACAGATATGCTGAGGCCGGCGGATTTCCGCCGGCCTCTTCTTTGTTTACGCACAAGGGATCAGCGACTTGAGCCCGCAGTTTTGATTGCGGTTTTTGTCGGGCTTTGGTTGAGAACGAGATTCAGCAGGCTGTCCTGATAGCAGTTCCAGGCTGCCGATGAGGACATTGTGTCTGGAAATGCGAAGGTTATCACCTGACACTGCTGCTGACTGGCACAGTAATGTTCCAGAGTTCCGACTGCAGCATCCTGAGGGTACAGGAAGCGTGTGAAGCTCAGTGACTGGCTGACGCTGGCGGCCAGCGGTGCGGAGTCTGAGTCACTGCCCAGGGCACCTGCAGGGCTGCGGATGGTTCGAATGTGCAGGATTCGATCCGGATGCTCGTTTCGGATCAGCCGCCTCAGCAAGTCAGCTTCCGGGCAGTTGGCTGACAGTCCGTCTGATTCAGAGACAAACTGTCGGTTGATGATTCGTCCGAATGCATTAACCGACTTCCTGTTTGCTTCACCATCGGGATTCAGTGTTCTGATCACCAGCGCCTGAAAACCACCATAAATGAGGCTGTTATCGTGCAGGTGGCGGGCAAGTTTCTCTGTTAAATCCACCGCAGCCGGATCATTTCCGAGCGTGCTGCCGACGATTACAGTGCGGAATGTGCCGTCGCCTGTGATGCAGTACTGCAATGGCCTGCCACCGGCTGACAGAGCGCTGTTTTTCCAGTGAAATGCCGCAGGAGCCTGCATGGTGAGGCTCGGTAAATGCAGTCCGGCCGTCGGACTGCCGGCCGCGGTATTCGCGGTATTCGGAGTGTTTCCGGCGATTTCGCGGGGGGCATCGAACACCGGTTCAGAGGTGGCTTCTTCTGTTGCCGTGATCTCTGTGAGTCTGCTTTGTGCTGCACTGATTTCGGTCGTGGGGCGCAGCGCAGCACATCCGGTCTGCAGCAGGGAGATGGCTGCAAGTGCAAGCCAGCCGGGCAGCGATTCACAGAATTTCAGGAGGAGCCGATTCATGGCGTGGTCTGTCAGATATCGATTCCAAGTCGACAGCAAAGTTCAAGGAATCGATCGTGCAGCTCGTTGCTGGAACTGTGCACGTGTTCCGCTTCCGTGATGACTCGCATGTCTTCGATCAGTGGAATCTGTGATCGTCGCAGTGTCAGTTCGCACGCTCGATTCTGTCGCCCGTAGACGAACAGCAGTTTGTGTTCGTCGAGTTGTACTTCGAGCGGGAGGTTGGGGTTCAGTACAGCCAAACCACAGCATCCATCGTTGAGCAGCAGTTCTTCAAAGTCATAAAGAACACTTTGCAGTACCGGCAGGTCAATTTGTTCGCGGTACATGTCGGAGTGCTGTCCTGGTGCTCGTTCGTGGCTGGTTTCGAGGACCACATCGACGACAGGTCCGAGGGGTTCCAGCAGCGACATAAAGACATCAAACAGATGTTCTTTACTGACGGAAGCCATCAGGACAGGGATTTTTACTCCGGTTTCCTCGTCTGCGTAACACTCATGACGGTAACCGGTTCTGGGGATGACTTCGAGACTGTAGGCTGGTCTGATGGCATCGGTGAGCGTGAAATCACCGTACCGAGACACGCTCATGTGCTGTTCCAGTTGTTCTTCGGACAGGTGACGAAAGCTGCTGACATCGCCGGACGGAGTACCGTCGCGGTAGCCGGTTTTGAGGAAATTCTGCAGGAAACCCATGGTATTGGTTCTCACGGATGGCCGTGTGAGCGAGACGCCGAATTGACAGTTTTGAGCCTAGCACCGGAATTTTGGGAGTGTCGGGGGTTTCGGGGAAATCTGCGGAATTCGTGCATCGCGCTGAGTTTTCGTGCGTTGCCTGCAGTGGTTGTCGGCTGTGCGCGGGAGGGGGTGAGGCGGTATAATTGGGGCAATCGCTGAAATCGGGATTCGGATCCGTGAAAAGTACTGGAGCTGGGCCAGATGTCTGTATCGATTGTGAGGTGTGTACTGCAGCGGCTGTTGCCGGTTTTTTTTGTGTGCGTGGGCCGCAGTCCGGAGGGGGATTCGCTGCTGGGTGATGAGCGCTGGTATCGGATAGTGTTTGATGGTCAGCCTGCGGGGCATGAACTGCTGTTGTCAGAGGAGATCAGCGATCCCGTGTTGGGAAGACTTCGTCGGTGTGAGCGCGAGACTGTGCTGCGTTTGAAGCGATTGGGAACGGATCTTTCAGTTCGGGCCAGGCTGTCAACGGTGGAGATGCAGGACGGGCGTTTGGTGCGCTGGAATCTGCGGCGGGCAGCGGCTGATGGGGTGCTTTTGCAGCGAAGTGGCGTCTGGCAGGACTCAATCGGGGCATTTGAGGTTCGGGATGGCACCGGTGGGGCTGCAGTCAAGTCACTGGTGGAATGTCCACAGCAGCCCAGATCACCTTTGATTGCGGGCTGGCTGCGGACGGAGTTTCCTGAGGACGCCAGGATCTGGACCACATCTGTGTTTTTTCCGGAGAGCAGTGAATCGGCGGAGCTGCAGTTTGAGCTGACGTCAAAAGTCCAGCGTACAGGTGACTCTGAAACAGGTACGTCAGCAGAGCTGATGTACGAATTTCGCCCGCTGGAGTTTCCTGAGGTGGAGCGATCGACGTTGATTTTTCGGAACGGCGAGTTTGAGGGATCAGACCAGCGTGTCCTGGGGGCTCGATTGTCGATTCGTCGGTCAGAGCCGGCCAAAGCACTGGGCTGTGAAAGCACAGAAGCTCTGGATCTGCAGTTGCGGACGATGATCCCGGTGACTGGCAGTGTGGAGTGGGGTGTTGATCGCACGATGCAGTTGAGCCTGCGGATTCCGCCGGAGCTGCGGGGAGTTCTGCAGTCTGCGGAATTTCAGCGGGTGCAGGAAGGGGTGGACGGTGAGACGCGGGTGATGCTTTTGGATCCCGCCGGAAAGGCTGCTGCAGCTCGGGTTCGTATGAAGCCCGGTGATATTTCGGAATACCTTGGTTCCAGCAGGTGGATCGATTGCGCGAATGCAGAGGTTGCACGAGCAGCTGTGCTGGCTGCGGGCAATACCAGTGATCCGCAGGTGAAATGTGAGCGGTTGGAGGAGTATGTTCGCAGCCGGATGCAGTTTTCGGCTCTGTCGACACTTCAGCAGCCAGCCTCAGCAGTGCTGAAGTCGTGGCGTGGGGACTGCACGGAGCATGCTGTGCTGCTGGCGGCGCTGCTGAGGGCAGAGAAGATCGCATCACGGGTGGTCGTGGGTTTTGTATTTGTGCCGAGGGCCTCGGCTTTTGCCCCGCATATGTGGGTTGAGGCCTTTGTGGAGGGCAGCTGGCGACCGCTGGACTCGACGCTGTCGCCGGAGTCCTCGGCAGTGCCAAGAATCCGTGTCTCGCACTCTTCGCTGGCTGTCGATTCCACAGGCTGCGTCAGGGTCTTTGCAGACCTGCTGGATTTTCCTGGGCGGACTGAGATTTCCGTGGCGCGGGACAGTGCAGCGGAGTGAGTTTACTGCAGTCCCAGCAGTGTCAGGCTGTCACGGAAGATCATGGTTTCAAGGGCTTCCGCATCGAGTCGCGGCAGTCGGGTGCCTTCCAGTTGATCATTCAGGCGTCGCAGTCCACTCAGTGAATCGTTCACGGTGGTGAATGGGTAATCCGTGCCGAACAGCAGCTTGTGCCAGACTCCGTATTCCTGAACCAGCATGAGGCTGTTGTAAAGTTGCCACGGGCGGTAGTGCAGGGCGGAAACGTCAGCGTAGACATGTGGATGTTTGCGGATCACGGCTACACATTCGCCTTCGAACGGATGGCCGAGGTGAGCGAGGATCAGCCGCAGTTCCGGAAATCTGGTGGCGACGGTATCCAGCAGTGCAGGGAAGGTGAACTGCAACGGTGCCTGGGAAATGAATGTGGTGCCGGTATGCAGCAGGACCGGCAGGTGATGCAGGGAAGCGTACTGCCAGAGTTCATTCAGTCTTTCGTCGTCGGGACGAAAGCCTGCGTACATGGGCATCATTTTGATCCCTCGCAGACCCAGTTCCTGGTGACCGTACTGCAGTTCGCGCTGCCAGCCGGGTTGAGTTGGATCGAGTGACAGAAATCCGATCAGCTGTTCGGGGTGCTGGCTGACATACGCCGCGATGTCGCGGTCATCCACCCACAGTCCACTGAGTTTTGCCTTGCCACCGAAGACGACGGTACGGACATTGGGTGGAGAGGTCTCGCGGTAGCTGCTGTAGTTGACGGTCAGGTCGACGTCCACGCCGGCCCGGGCACGTTTTGCCTGATTGCGAAAGTCTTCCTGGAAATGTTCCGGGTACCGCCAGTAATGGCTGTGAATGTCGATGATGGGCATGATGTGGTCTCCGGTTCAGGATGACTTGTCGGGGCTGCCTTCCACGGGTGCGAACACGAATTTCAGCCACAGTGCGGCCGCGGTGAGCAGTACGAGGCAGTTGATGTAGAAGATCGGGTCCCACTGGGCCCGGCCACTGAGGTTGAGGCGTCCCAGAGCGTCTGCGAGAAGACCTACGAGCAGTTGCGAGGTCATGGCACCGAAGACGCCGGCGGAATTCATGAGTCCAAAAAGTGCTCCGGTGTGTCTTCCGCTGATGCCGATGGCGCAGGACCACCAGAGGGACTGTGTTGCCTGCGTGGCGAAGCAGGAGCCGCCGGTGAGCAGGACCGCGATCCGGTGATCTGAGCAGAGCAGTGCGGACGCCAGCAGTGCAGCGGCGGAGAGAAATGCGGTGGGGCCCGCGACTCGGCTGCGCGCCGGGTATTTTGAAATCTGCAGTCTGTCGACCATCCAGCCACCAAAGAATGTGCCGGCGGCAGCGCATGCGAGTACGACGGATGTCATCATCCCGGCATCGGCCGGCGTCAGGCCACGACCCTTTTCAAGGTAACGCGGGAACCAGGAGAAGTAGATGTAGCTGTTGAAGGAGGCACAAACCATGATGGCGCTCAGCATGCGGACACTGGGGCTGGCGAACACCAGTGCCCAGGGTACCGGGGGCACTGGTTCGTGATGTATTCTGCTGTCCTTGGCGCCGCGGTTGTTTTTCCAGTCACGGAATGTACCGCTGGGTGGAGCTGGAGGGAGTTTTGTTCCGGCTGCGATAAGTTGCAGTTCGGCCGGGTTTACAGACGCATGTTGTGCGGGTTCATCACGGAACCAGAAATAAAACCCGAAGGCCCAGAAGAATCCAACGCTGCCAAAAGCGGCAAATGTCAAACGCCATCCAATGTTTTCGATAAGAGCAGCAGCCAGCCATGGTGCGATGGCCCCGCCGGTCTGTGAAGCTGCCAGCAGGATTCCCTGCACACGTCCGCGTTCGTGAATTGGGAACCAGCGCGAGACGACTCGCGCTGCGTTTGGAAACGCACCCGCTTCACCCGCGCCGAACAGAAATCGTACGATGATCAGGGAAGTCAGTCCGTTGCAGAGACCAGTGAGAACAGTGAAGACGGACCACCAGAGTGAGATGCGTGTGAGTACCTTTCGAGCTCCCCATGCGTCTCCCCAGCGGCCTGTGGGAACTTCAAACAGGCCGTAGGCAAGAGTGAAGGCCATCAGCACGAAGCTGCCACCGGTATTGGAGATTTGCAGTTCTTCGCTGATTCGTCCGAGAGCAGCTGAGATGCAGATGCGATCGAGGTAGAGAATTCCGGACAGGGCACACAGCCATGCCAGTACAACGTATCGAATGTGGCCGGCTGGTTGACGGATTTGTGCGGGTTCAAAAGGGTTTTCCTGCGTTGAGGGCATCCGATTGTATTCCGGTAGTCAGGTGGGGAACGCGGGGATCTCGGCTGCGGCGTGAATTCCGTCAATGCATGCTGCCACAGCCGGGTGCTGCAGACAAGCAGTCAGTGGCAGGGATTTCCTGAAGTGCAGGAGGTTCCGGGTTTGTTTGCGGATTCCGCGTCTCAGGGGTAAACTTGCCAGTTGGCCCCAGCGGTTGTCAATGTTCAGAAGAATCTGAAAACCGCGGTTCAGGTTTTCATCAGTGCATGTCAGGGTACATCGCGTGTGGAGTCGTCAGATCCCGTTTCGAGTGGATATCGCCGGCATCATCGAGATCATGGGATCGTCGTTGTACAGCCGCCTGGATACTCCGATTCGTGAGTTGATTCAAAACTCTTACGACGCGATTCTGCGGCGTCGTGCCAGAGACCTGCAGTTTCGCGGACGGATTGACATCCACCAGGACGCTGCCGCAGGAACTCTGACGTTTACGGACGACGGAGTCGGACTGACAGCGGAAGAGGCAGAGCAGTATCTGGGCACGTTGGGAATCGGCATGACGGGGATCCTGAAGGGCCGTCGGTCCACGGCCGTGAAGAGCACGATTGTGGGTGATGGCGAGGGACTGGTGGGGCAGTTTGGGATTGGATTGTTCAGTGCCTTTATGCTGGCCGATTTTCTGAAGGTGGAAAGTCGCAGCGAGGACAGTGACGAAGGGGTCTGCTGGGAAGCGGGGCCGGGCACCGAGATTCGTCTGTCATCTTCCGATCGGACGCAATTCGGTACCAGTGTGACGCTGCATCTGAAACCACAATTTCGCATGTGGTGCGAATCGCTCGAGTCACTTGAGGGGGCAATTCGCGAGTTTGCGGATTTTCTGCCGGTGCCGATTCATGTCAACGACCGTCCTGCCCGTGTGAATGTCATCAATGCACCGTGGTTTGAGGCGACGCCGGAGCCTGAGTCGCTGGAGCTGGCTTTGGCTGACTACTTCAACGAGGCACCTCTGGATGTGATCCCGATTCGCATGGAGCATCCTCTGACGATTGCCGGTGCGCTGTACATTTCGCCGCAGAGAACCCCGGGTTTTGCTGACGAGTCGACCGTTGCTGTGACTGTGCGTCGCATGGTGATTTCGCGTCGCGTTCGCGATCTGCTGCCGGCGTGGGGCAGTTTCTTTCGCGGCATTCTGGAACTGGAAGACGGGACTCCGGTGGCCAGTCGCGAGGACCTGGTTCGTGATGATAACTTCAGGGCGCTCCGCAGGACACTTGAGGAGCACTTGTATCAGCATCTGGAGGATCTGGCGGATCAGCCGGGTTCGCGTCTTGAGTCCATCGTCACCTGGCATCGCTACCATTTCGCCGGGGCGGCATTGTCCGAGGTGCGACTGAGGTTTCTGTTGCGCAGGGTGTATCGGTTTCAGACGTCGAAGGGTCCACTGCTGCTGGATGAGATTCTGCAGCAGAGTGCTGCGGATCCGCTGTATGAGAACGATCTCGAAAGTGTGGTCTGGTACAACGCTGACCGGCGTCAGGAACGTTACCTTGATGAACTTTTCAGTCGGATCACTGTTCCCTGCGTGCACGCGGTTCGCAGCTTCGAAGAGAGTCTGCTGGCTGAGATGCTGGTTGATGAAGATGGCGGGGTGGAACTGCGACAGGCCACTCCTTCGGCTCGGAATTTCAATCGCATCGTTCTTGGGATGACGGATCCTGAAGATCTGGCCGCTGGCTGGCAGGATTATTTTTCCAGCACTGATGCGCGCGTCATGATAGCCTCGCTCGCGTCCGGTCCGCCGGTGGTTGCGTTTCTGAACGATCGTTATGAACTGGCTCGTACGTTCGAAGAACTGCGTCGGGAAGGTGATATCCCAACGGGCTTTCAGCGACTGATCGATGCTCACTTTCGGCAGGCGCCAACCGGTCGCAATGAAGTGGTTCTGAACCGTACGCACAGGCTGGTTCAGAATGCTCTGCGGAGCGGTGTGTCCAGTCCTCTGGCCAGTGTGCTGCGTGTCCTCGTGATGAATGCGCTGACCGCAGCCGGGGCTGTGCGCAGTGCTGGTGCTGCAGCGGTGCAGGCTGAGGATCTGGACTGGATCGCTGATGCGTTGCGGGGGCCGGGTGCCTGAGAATTGTCGGTGCTGCTGAGTTGGACCAGGCAATCAGTCGAAAAGGGACTTCTGGCGAATGGCAGGCTGTTGTTGTCCGGGCCATGGTGGCAGTGCGGGCAAAGCTGGATGCGATAAACTGATCTGTGCATGCATCAATGCAGCAAAGTCCGGCGCAAATCGATCATCCGGAGCGTGAGTGAAGACAAACGGCTGCAGTCCCTGCTGCAGCCAGCTGGCGATCACGGGACCCCATTCTGTCAGCCAGGGAAGAGTCTGCGATACCTGATTGCGTCCCACGATTCTCAGGAAGGGGTGTCGTCCGGTGACCGTGTGTCGCAATGGAGTTTTGGGTTTTCGAGATTGCGAGATGCGTTCCACGTCATCTGCCGGAGGGGCGGAATAGAGCGGGCGGGAATCAAAAATCACGAAGTCCAGTCCGCGGTGCGTCAGCAGATCGATCAGCCATTGCTCATGTCGCCCCTGATCAAACCATGCATGATGTCGCACTTCGACGGCCCACGGAAGATGTGTGGGCAACTGGTTGAGGAAGTCCTGCAGTGCCGGGGCCTCGGCCGGTGAGAAGTCGGGTGGCAACTGAATGAAGGATGGGCCAAGCACCTGGTAACTGCTGAGCACCTCAGCTGCCGCTGTGAATCGAGACAACTCTGTATCAGCGTTTCGGAGTCTGCAATCGTGTGTTATGGAACGACTGACTTTGAGGCAGAAGCGAAATCCGGGGGTCGCTGCGCTGCCCCATTCGTGAAAGCGGTCAAGGGGCGGCAATGCGTAAAAGGTGCTGTTGCCCTCGACGGTCCGAAATACCGACGAATACTGAGGCAGCCAGTCGCGGCGCGAGGCTGTGCGAGTGAACAGCGATCCTTTCCAGGATTCGCAGGCCCAGACAGGGCAACCGAGAAACAGTTCTGTCATGGGGAGAGATCACGCGGCTGCATCTTCGTCTTCCGGAAAAGGCAGCAGGGCGGGTGTGGAATCCCGGCCCGGTTTTCGCAGGGTTGCATAACCCGGAAGGTCATCGATCTGCCGCAGCGCAAATGTGGTGAGAAAAAGTTTTGTTGTGCCGTAAAGGAAGGGTCGTCCGAGTGAATCATCTTCTCCGGCGATTCGAATCAGACCTTTATCCATCAGCTGCCGAATCATCTCTGCTGACTGTACACCTCGAATGGCTTCCACATCGGCTCGTGTCACAGGCTGCTGGTAAGCGACGATGGTCAGGGTTTCCATCATCGGCGCGGAGAGTCGTGTGGCGGCCTGTCGGTTATGCAATCGATCAAGCCAGGGTGCCAGTGCGGCGCGGGTCATCAGGATGTAACCTGCGGCGGTCTGTTCGATACGGAAAGCCGAACGAGTGCGATCGTAACTTTCGTTCAGAAGTGAGACCATTTGCTGGACTTCGCGGCCATCGATCAGTCTTGCCGACTGAGCCAGTTTTCTGGCTGGGACTGCGCCTTCGGCGATCAGCAGAGCCGCTTCGAGTCGGGCGATGCGAAGAGTTCTGGTGAGGCTGCCGTCGACCTGCAATTGTCCGGCCCCTGCGCTTCTCCGACTGGCCTGCGGAGCTCGCTGAAGCATCTTTTCCCGTTCCGTCCGGGCATTGCCGGCGGGGCTGAATGTCGGCTGGCTGCTGCGGCAGTTCCAGGGACCGATTGTTGTGCGGTCGTGCATGAGTTGTCTCGAACTTGTCGGCCGGGTCGCTGTCTGGTCAGTCGAGTGGTTGTGTATTGCGTGCGGACTGATTTCGCCACTGACGAACCTGCTGCAGTACGTCTTCAACACAGCCGGATCGGGTGGGGCCGGTTGCTTCAAAGCGGTAGCGAACCAACTCCGTTTCGCCGCGAAAGAACGCTGCGAAGCCGTGTGATGTGGTTGTTCCGGGGACGAACCAGAGTGTCCGTATGGCACCAAGTGCCTGGAGTTGTCGGATGGAGGCTTCCGTCGCGGTATCGACGTCGGCACCGGCTGGCTGATTCTGTGGAGTGTCGGTGGGTGAGTCATTCGAGCCGAGCTGCTGGAATGGGTCTCTGCCGATGGCTTCTGATGATTCCGGAAGAGTTGACGTCAGCTTTTTTGGGGCCCCGGGTGTGGGTGAAGAATCGGGCAGCAGGTCATCGATGCCGCTGTCGTCCGGGGGGCGTTTGACGTCGGTTGTCTCATCCGGATGGAATTCCGGGGCATCGCTGACAGATTTGTCGAAACCTTCGAGCATTTCGATGTCGAGTTCATCGCCGGAAGCGTCACCGGGAGATTCTGAACCACGGACAATGGTTTGCGACACACCTGAGGGTCCACCTGCAGGGCGTAACAGAGCGATTGCCGGCACGATAATCAGCGGCAGCGTCATCAGCAGTGTCGACAGCAGGCCACTTCGTGAGGAGTCCATTCCCGCCACTCCAGGACATGTTTTCACTGCCAGTCCATCGGCAGTTCCTGCCGGAGTTTATGTTCCGATGGAATTTCCGGCAATTGCAGTTTTTGGCTTCCCTGTGGACGGGGGTGGGCGATAAAAACGGGTGGGTCTGCGGGCACCGGCAGTTTTTGCCGGTTTTTCCGGACCTGGTGTTGGTGTTTCGGGCAGAGCCGGGGCGAAATCACAAAATGTGAAGTCATCGAGGACTGGACTTTGGGTTCGACCTGGGGATCCTGAGTTATTGACTGAACACCGCCATGGAAATCCTCGATGGATTTAAAGGACTGCAGTTGAAAGTCATGTCGGGCTTCGGGATTCAGGTGCCAAAGGATTCTGCCGGACGATTTGGGGGAACGTGTAATGACTGCCACAGAGAGTTTTGGTGCCGGCAGGCCACAGCGCCGCGTGTTTATGGGGGCAATGGCGGCAGCGGGCGCGGCGTTTTTATCCGGTCAGCCGGTGGCGATGTCCTCCGATGAGACGGGGGCCGAGCATCCTTTGAAGCCAGCCCTGCGGGTTGCGCGGGACGCGCATCGTCGGGTCCTGCAGATGAGTGGATATGAGTGCATTTTTGCGAAAAAAGAGGTTGTTGATGATGACCTGATTTCGCAGAAGATGAAGCTGAAGATCCGGCATGAGCCATTCAGTGTCTACATGCTCTTCCAGGACCCCAGAGAGGGTCGTGAAGTCATTTTTGTATCGGGTCAGAATGACAACAAACTGCTGGTTCATGAGACCGGGCTGGCCTCACTGATTGGCACTCTGTCATTGTCACCTGACGACTCGCGGGTGAAGGCTGAGAATCGCTATCCGATTACCAAGGCCGGCATGGCCAACATGGTGCAGGCCGTGATTGAGCAGTGGGAAGTTGAGTCGAAGTACGGCGAGTGCGACGTGAAGTACTTTTCCGACGCAAAGATTGAGAAGTACGAAAAGTACAACTGTCGGGTGATTGAGAGCAGCCACCCTGAACCGCGACGTCAGTTCCCTTTCCAGATCACTCGACTGTGGATCGACGAAAAGACACAGTTGCCGGTGCGAGTGCAGCAGTTTGGGTTTCCGAAGAAAAAGGACGCCAAACCTCCGGTAATCGAGGACTATCTGTTTACGGATGTCCAGCCGGATCTGCGACTGACGGACAGTGATTTTGACAAGGACAATCCGGCGTACAACTTTTGAGCTGTTGTGGTTTTATTTTCCGGCATCTGCGCTCAGCACTGCTTCCAGTTCCTTCAGCCCTTTGGCGGCGTCGATTTCGTAGAAGCCGGCGTGATAGTGTTTGACCTTTCCGTCAGCGCCGATGACGACCCAGAGGGGCAGCTGGCCGCGGGATTCACGGGGATCACCCAGTGTTTTCAGCAGTGTGCCATCGTCATATCCAATGGGGTAGCTGAGGTTCATGAACTCGGCAATTTTGCGTGCTGAACGGCGACCGCGTGCGACGTTCTCCGGGGTCTGCAGGTCTCCGTTGGTGCTGATGCCGACGACCTGCAGGTTCTGATTGCGACGTCGGTTGTTGAGAAATTCGAGGTAGCCAGTTTGTCCGTAGGGTTCTGAGAGTGGTGAGTCCTTGTAGTCCCAAAAGTGCAGAATGACGGTTTTGCCTTTGAGACTGTCTGAGCTGAGGCTTCCACCGGCTGCGAGATTCAGGGTGAAGCCGGGAGCGGGAGAGCTCATCAGTGTCGCCGCTCGTCCGGCGGCGGATTCAAGTCGTTTTTTCTGAATTTCGACGTCCGCCCGAATCTGCCGGGTGAGCCGTTCGAGTGCGGTTCCGGCTGCCAGTTTTGAGATTGCGTCGAGGACGTCAGCGGCGTCGGTGACCTGCCTTTGCGAGAGTTCTGCCAGTTGTGCATCCGGGCGTCGGCCAAGTTTTGCCTGCAGTTGCAGCAGTGCATCGCGCGACTGTGCAATGGCCTGAGCCTGCTCGGCTGGCAGCGATTTGGTGGCAGAGCGTACCAGGGTCATCAGGAACTGATCACCCTGGCCCATGAAGATGTCGGCTTCGGCGCGGACGAGAATTCCGCTGGTGGCGTCAACCTGCAGGCTTTGTCGGCGGCCTCGCGGTTCTCGCGCTTCAAGTTGCCAGATCTGCAGATTTTCCTCTGTACGAGCTTCGGTGGCGGTAAGCTGCCAGCCATTTTGATTCCACGAATGTCCGGGCTGAATCTCTGCGGGCAGAGCGACTTTGAGGGGCGGGAGTGCCAGAAACCAGGGTGTGCCGTCGTACGGGTAGAGCAGGTGTGGCTGCAGTTGATTCAGGGAAGTTTCCGGCCCCGTGAGTCCGTAGCTGTCGGGCCAGGGACAACCCTGTCGCAGGTCGTCGGACAGGTGGAAGAAGCAGGAGGCGGGGGAATCAAACGTCTGGACTTCGAATCGGCGAAGTACCTGTCCATCACCATCACCAGGCTGAATCAGTGCTCCGGAGTATTCGTGGTGAACAATTCCGGGCTCGTCTACGGCGCCGCCGGGGGCAGAGTTGGTGAGGGCCATGCAGCAGAGCAGGACTGCTGCCAGGCCGGCAGTTCGACGAGAAAATGGGTATCGCTGGGTGGGAGACATTAGGCGGTCCGGCCGGTGGCAATTGGATTCAAGGCAGTCTGCAGGTCATTCTGCTGGTGGAATTTATAACGGGGGGCAGGGGGGTAACAGCCGGTGAGAATTGGAAAAATCGGAAGAAATGGACAAAACACGAGCGTTCAGTTGGTTTGAGAGCCGGGTGAGAACGTGTGTTTGCCCCGAAAATCCTCAAAAATACCTGAACAGATTCCTTCGACTGATGGAATTGAATTCGCGTTCCGGGCGATCTGAGCCTATGATTTACCCGATAATCAGTCCGCGTGTCCAGGTCTGGCAGGTGTTTTTTCGCACCTTGCTGGTGGCCTGCGTCGCACTGCCTCCTGTTGTTCGGCGAGGGTTGGATTTGTGGCAGAGAACCAGAATGTTGTCGGCGGATACGAACTGAAGAACTGCATTGCCTCCGGAAGCTCGACGCAGGTGTGGGAGGTTGTGGAGCAGGGGGGGACCGTGCCTCTTGCCATGAAGCTGCTGCTGCCGGATTCGCTGAAGAGTGCCGAGGCGAAGTCAGTGCTGAAGCACGAGTACAAAGTTGGTTCGCAGCTTGAGCACCCGGGATTTGTGCGGTTCCACAAACTGGAGATCAATCGGGATCACGGTTTTCTGCTGATGGATTATTTCCGCGCTCCCAGCCTCAAGGCCCAGTTGTCAGCCAACCTGCCGGAAACACAGTCGCGGTTGAAGAAGATTGTTGAAGCGGTCTGCCAGGCATTTGTTCATCTCAATGAAAAAGGCTGGCTGCATCGGGACATCAAGCCGGACAATATTTTGGTCAACAAGACTGGTGAAGTTCGGGTGATCGACTTCAGTCTGGCGTCCCGGCTGGCGACCGGCGTGATGAAACTGCTGGCTGGCAAGCAGAAAAACATTATGGGTACCAGAACCTATATTGCTCCGGAGATCATTCTGCGGCGTCCTCCTTCCGCTCAGTCCGACATTTACAGTCTGGGTGTAACGCTCTATGAAGTCGCCACCGGCAGTCCGCCATTTGCCGGTCTCAGCCCGAATGACCTGCTCAAAAAGCACCTCAGTGAGGAACCGGCACCACCATCGGCAGTCAACAAAAATTGTACTCCCGAACTGGACATGGTCCTGATGAAGATGCTGGCAAAGAAACCGAAGGATCGTCCTCAGGAAATGCGGGATGTGATGTCCCTGTTTCGCAACTGTCGGGTGTTTCTGGAAGATCCTGTGGAATTGCATGAGAAGAAAGTGCGTGAAGCCAAAGCCAACGAAAGTCTGAGCGTGGACAAGCGGCTGGACAGTCGAGCGGATGCGGATCGCGTTTCGCGAGGAATTGCAGCGCCGCTGAAGCCGACGAAAGCCAAACGCACGACGGCTCCGATCGGCGAGATGGCGCCTCCGAAAAAATCCGGTGCAGCCGCAGCGGCATCCCAGCCCGCCGCCCCCGCGGCTCAGATGCCCTACGGTATGCCGGGTATGATGCCCGGGATGATGCCGGGTATGATGCCGCAGATGATGCCGCAGATGATGCCAGGTATGATGCCGCAGATGATGCCCGGAATGATGTCGCCGGGCATGATGCCGCAGATGATGCCCGGTATGATGCCACAGCCGATGATGCCGCAGCCTGGGATGATGCCGGCAGTGGCCCCGCAGTCGATGATGCCTCAGTCTGGTGTTCCGGCTGCGGCGCCTGTGGTTCCGGCAGCCCCGAATCCTGCTCCTGCACCGCCCGTTTCTGCGGTGCAGCCGGTGGCGCGGGCGGTGGCAGCTCCGCAGCCTGCCCCCGCTGCAGCTCCGCCGAGCCCCAAAAATGTGCATTTACCGCTCGAACGGCGACAGTCCGCTGCGGCCAAACCGACGGAGCAGGTCGCGGATCTGGAGGAGTGGAGTGAGCTGCCCGACATTGCCTGATTTGTTGAAAACTCACGGGAATCAGTGATTCTCCGGCAGGCTCCGTGTTTGCCGGTTGGGGCGAGCAGGTTAGAATCCCGGGTTCTGACCTGTGCTTTTCGGCTCTACTGACTGATACCGCTGGATGACCGCTGATGGCCGCCCTGCATCAATTGAATTTTGAGAAACCTCTGTACGAACTGGAAGAGCGACTGCTGAAGCTTGAAGCTCAGCAGGACCCCACTCCTGCAGAAAAGGAAATCATGCGACGTATGCGTGTGGAACTCACGCAGATGACGCGTGAGCGGTATGCGAATCTGGATCCGTGGCAGACGGTGCAGGTTTCGCGGCATCCGGATCGGCCTCAGACTCCTGACTACATCGAACTGGTGTTCGATGAATTTGTCGAGCTGCACGGCGACAAGTCGTTCGGTGATGATCGGGCGATCGTGACCGGTTTTGCTCGGCTGGCCGATCGCAAGGTGATGTTTGTCGGTCATCAGAAGGGGCGGAATCTGCGCGAGCGGAACGAATGCTGTTACGGATGTGCTCATCCGGAAGGCTATCGCAAGGCCATGCAGAAGATGGAGATGGCCAGTCGTTATGGATTGCCGATTATCTGCCTGATTGATACTCCGGGCGCCTACCCTGGAGTGGGTGCTGAGGAGCGTGGTCAGGCTTACAACATCGCGGTGAACCTGCGTGACATGTCGACCCTTGAGGTTCCGATTGTGTGTGTGGTCATCGGAGAGGGTGGCTCGGGCGGAGCGCTGGGTATTGGGATAGGCGACCACGTGGCGGTGCTTGAGCACGCCTATTACTCGGTCATCAGTCCTGAAGGCTGTGCCGGAATCCTCTGGAAGAGTGCGCAGCATGCTCCGAAGGCCGCCAAAGCCCTGAAATTCACCAGCCGTGATTTGTTGTCACTGGGTGTTGTGGATGAGGTTATTCCGGAGCCGCTCGGTGGGGCTCATCGGGATCATTTTAAGATGGCTGCGACTCTGAAAAGTCGGCTGGTCGAAGCACTGCAGAATCTTGAGCCACTGCCTGTGAACGATCTGCTGGAGCGTCGCTATCAGAAGTTTCGTCGTCTGGGCATGTTCTACGAGAATGGTCCGGAGAACTCCTGACGCTGGTCGGTGGCCTGCTGTGGCTGATCAGATCGCGGCTGCCTGTTTGCGTTCAGTGGCTGCTGCCAGTGCGGATTCCAGCAACAGGCAGGCCATGCCGGCCAGCAGCAGGTAACGCCAGTATTTCTGCTGGGATTCCAGTTCCTGAGCATCCATTTCCGCATTGTTGTCGGTGGTCTGTTTTTCGGCGTCATTGGTTCGCACGACAGCCACATCGGGAGCCATTCCGAGGGCCTGTAACTGACCTTCCGGCAGCGGCTCCGTGCGGCTCTCTGAGGCCGCTACAGTGACCAGCAGACTGGAGGCCCTGGGGCCATCCGGTGTTTCTTCGGTCAGGATCCAGCGCCCCGGTTCGTTCAGCAGAATTGTGGCATCCTGCGAGGACTGATCCGCGGCGGTTGTTCCGTCCGGTCGCTGCAATCGCCATTGTTTTTCCTGCGTGAGTTCTGTGATGTTGAGAGTTGTCCCGGCATCATGCAGTTGTGAAGCGGCCTCGGCAGGAAATGCGATGCGAACAACCTGCAGCAGCAGTGGCGGAAACCTGCTGGACAATGCCAGTTGGCTGTCATCGGGATTCCAGCCGGATGTGAGCAGAAAGATGCGGCCCCCGCTCGGCGTCCGGATTTCAAGGATTGCCGGGCTGCCTGAATCGAAGCGGGCCAGAATCTGTACGGAATTGTCCTGCGGCAGACCTTCGATCCTGCGGTAATGCCAGAAGCGGATCGAGGAAAAGTCGGAGAACCGTGCGTCGGCAAAGGGTGCGAGCAGTTGTGATTCAGAATTTGTGGTGGTCATGATCGCGTAATCTTTCACCTCAGCTTCCGTCCACTGCAGTCCAGCGGGCAGCAGACTGCTGATGGACGACGCCATCTCTGCCGATTTGATCGCTGCCAGAATGATGCCGCCCTGATCAGCAATCTGCTTCAGGGTCGGTGCCAGGCTGGCGGGAATCGTGTCGGTGAGCAGTACGAGTTTCGAATCAGCCGGAGGTGGAATCGGCATGCCGTCGGCTGTGACGAGGTCGAGCAATTCCAGAGGTTCTGCTTCCTGTCCGTCGAAGACTCGCTGCAGGTAATACCTCATGGACTCCTCGTCATTGGCGTCAGTGGATCCTGCGTGCAGAATGCGTCGGGTTTTCTGCTGCTGCAGGGGCAGGTCAACCACATTGTCGAACGGATGCGGATCACCCAGCAGTTCGACACCGGCAATCTGTGGCTGATTTTCTGTCGGTTCCGGCATTGCTGCGGTACGTCGCTGGCCGGGTGCAATATCCAGCGGAATCGGATTGCCAACAGGTTTTCCCTGACTGTCAAAGGGCTGCAGTGTGCATGCGCCCGAGGGGGCGTCACCGGAGGCGGTCACGCGAACTCGAACTCGACCGGATTTCTGATCTTCGGCGAGGCTGAGGCCCCGGTTACCGGACTGTTCTGGTTTCACAGGACGCAGTTCGAGGCTTACGCCATCCGGCCAGGCTGACGATCGCAGTGCATCGAGCCGACTGCCTTCCTGGAAGTCGGTGATGACAATAACGGACGCGGCGTCGGACGACTCGCCGAGCCGTTCCCGGGATACTTCTTCGGCAGCCTCGAGCATTGCTGAATCGAGGTGCGTCGCCGTCCAGTCCGGCTGCCATTGCTGTTCAACTCGCTGCAGCAGAGCAGTTCGACTGGCGGGGTCTGTCTGACGCCATTCGTCGGCAGTCAGCAGTGTTCTGGTTGTCTGTGCGAAGCTTGAGACACTGAGTATGTCAGCGGGCTGAAGTGCAGCAGTTTGTTCGCGAAATTGAAGCAGCAGCGACTCAGCGATGCCATCACGACGCATGCTGGCACTGGAGTCCAGCAGGATGGCAATTCGTCGTCCAGCCGGAGCAGCAGAGTCCTGGGTGACGGCAATTCTCTGAAAGGGTCTGGAGAATGCGAGGGCGATCAGAGCAACGGCGAGTATTCGCAGGAGCATCAGTGGCCAGTTTTCGATGCGTGAACGACGCGTGGTTTTGGGAAGAGTGGGCGAGAGAAACCGTACGAGACTGAAGGGCATGCGGACGGCGGGCGTACGTCGGAGCATGTGCAGCAGCAAGGGAATGGCTGCCAGTACACCTCCGGCAACGGCAAAGTTCTGTGCCAGAAACTCAAACATTTCAGTGACACTCCCGAAACAAAACTGGGGCTGAATACCGCAGTGTCAGATATCTGGTGTTGTGGGGTTCAGCGACGCTGTCGACGAGCCTGCAGGAATTCGGCCAGCGACAGTTCAAGCGGCTGGTCCGTGGCCAGCAGTCGCAGACTGGCACCGGCCGTTTCACATTCTTCCCGCACCATCCGATTATGCTCTTCCAGTCGCTGCAGATATTCGCTTCGCACGATGTCGGGGTCAGCGAAAACCTGCTGCTCTGATTCCAGATCTTCGAACAGTCGCGGCCCGTCAAACTGCAGAGTCAGTTCAGCGGGATCAAGGATCTGGAAGACGACGAGGTCGTGCAGGCAGCCGCGGAGCATGCGGAGGCCATCGCCGAGTTTTTGTACTGGCGCAAGGAGATCTGAGATCAGGATCACAAGGCCGCGTTTGCGGAGTCTTCGAGCGATGTCCTCAAGTGCTGCTGCCGGATCTGTCTGCACGCCGGTTCCGGGATCTTCCAGAGTTGTCATCAGTCGGCGAAAGTGTCCAGGACGGTAGCGCGGAGGTATGACAGTTCGTACCTGGTCATCGAACAGAGTCAACCCCACGGCATCGCCCTGTCGGTTCAACAGCCAGGCCAGTGAAGCGGCCACCGTGGAAGCATACTGCAGTTTGTTCCAGCCGACGGACGAGAACGTCATGGAGGAGCTGATATCCAGCAGGATGCAGCACCGCAGGTTGGTTTCGTCCTCGAACAGCCTGATGTAGCTGCGGTCGGTACGGGCGAACAGTTTCCAGTCGAGGAAGCGCGGGTCATCGCCCTGGGCGTACTGGCGGTACTCAGAAAACTCGACAGAGAAACCATGTTTCGGACTGCGATTGAGGCCTGTGCGGAAACCGTCGACCACCAGTTTCGCGCGCATTTCCAGCGAACGAATGCTCATGATCACCGCGGGGTTCATCAATTCAGCGGTCATGGCACTGGCTCAGTCAGTTGACAGTTTCGTTTTTCGGATGAGCCACCACCTCAAGCAGCCGATCGATCAGTGAATCGACTGAGACCCCTTTGGCCTCCGCTCGATAATTCGGCAGAATGCGGTGACGCAGTACCGGCCTTGCGATGGCCTGGAGATCGCGAGTTGAAACGAAGGTGCGACCGTCCAGCAGGGCCTGTGCCTTGCCACCGAGCACGAGGAACTGTCCGGCTCGAAGCCCCGCGCCCCAGGATACGTACTCGTTGATGAAGTCCGGAGTACCGGGCTGGCCGGGACGAGATGCTGCGGCAAGCCTTACAGCGTACCGGGCGACTTCGTCTGCGATCGGCACGCGTCGCACCACTTCATGGAATTCCAGCAGCGTTTGACCGTTGAACAGAGGTTGCACGGGAGCCGGTCGTTCAGATGTGGTCTGCGTAACCACGCGGGTCTCATCGTCCTCGGACAGGTAGTCAATCATCACATTAAACATGAATCGGTCAAGCTGGGCTTCGGGCAGTGGATACGTGCCCTCCATTTCGATCGGATTCTGTGTGGCGAGTACAAAAAATGGTTCATCGAGCGGGTAGCGACGTCCGGCTGCCGTGACCTGATGTTCCTGCATGGCTTCCAGCAGAGCGGACTGAGTTTTGGGGGGCGTTCGGTTGATTTCATCGGCCAGCAGCACGTTGGCGAAGATCGGTCCGGGGATGAATCGCATGGTCCTCGCTCCGCTGCCATCTTCCTCCAGAACCTCGGTCCCGGTAATGTCTGCCGGCATCAGGTCGGGAGTAAACTGGATGCGGTTGAACCGCAGGTCGAATACCTGGGCGATAGTTTTTACCAGCAGTGTTTTGGCGAGGCCTGGTGCCCCTGTAAGCAGGCAATTGCCACCGGACAGCAGCGAGATCAGGAGCTGCTGCACAACCTGTTTTTGCCCGATAATCACGCGAGACAGTTCGGCGTCGATTTTTCCACGAAATTTGCGCAGTTCCGCAATCAGTTCCCGCTCACGTTCAGCACTCAATTCTGCCGCACTCATAGTCCGCTTTCAGATGAATCAGTGAGTCATTGCGTGGAAAATGATATTGATTCCCAGAGGATAGGCCTTCTTCTCTGAGAACTCGCGGAAGTACCACGGATCTTCACCCTCCCGCTCCCAGCCGTCGCCCAGATCTGTATTGTGACAGATCACTGCCATCAGTCGACGATTTGCATCATAAAGTCCCCAGTAATGGACTTCCTCAGTGCCATATCCCTGTGCTGAGTAGACTTCTCCGTTGGCCATCTGACGCGCATAGCCGATGGCCGGAATCTGAGGTCGCTCGGACAAGTCATAAACCGAATGAAAGATGGGGTGATCGAGTGTCAGTTCTTCCGGTTCATACTCAGGAAACACCTGTCTGATCTCGCGATAGAATCCCTGCCATTCTTCGTCACCCCAGAAGTCATCCACCATGAGGAATCCGCCGTTCAGCAAATAGGATCGCAGCGCCTGTCGCTCATCTTCCTCAAGATAAATGTAGCCGGGTTCAATAATGTAAATGAACGGGTATTCAAACAGCTTCGGGTCAGTCAGTTCCAGAATGACTCCGTCCGGATCTGTGTGCAGAGACGTGAGCTGCTGCAGTCGATAGGAGAAATTGAGATCGGCATCAGGGTAGTCAGTCTGCCAGCCCCAGCGACCCATGCTGCGATAGCGGATTCGGGCGAAGGTGAAGACGTCCCTGGCAAAGTTCTGGTCAAGCTTCCAGTCTGGTACGCCGTTGCGTTCGACGCGTCCGTCCGGTCCGTACATGTTTCGGGATCTGCCGCGCTGTCCGAACTGACCGAATTGCGCAGTCACAACTGCCGAAAAGCACAAGACGATGATTGCTGTGGCCACTGCCAGTCGCTGTCGATTCATGTTCGACCGTCCCGCAGGAATTCAAGTTGCCGCTGACCCGGCCCTGTTTGTCTCAGATTCAGCCTGCAAAAGCCAATCCAGACGTTACACAGGGAATGATTTTCAGGAGGATTTCAGCAGGCAGGGGTCAAATCCAGCGTTCCAGCTTCGCCAGCACTTCTGCAAGGAGCTCACGGTCACTTTCGGGGCGTCGTACAGCAGCGGGGTGCGGGGCCGAGGATTGAATCCAGCCGCGCAGCTGCAGAAACATGGCTGCCGCATGCTTGTAGGCCGGCACCGGCGTACGAAAGGCCAGAAATCCGAGGTACTGCAGGACATCGTTCAGCTGGTAAAACTCGGCATTCCCCTCGCTCCAGAATCGATCACGAAGTGCGAACAGATCGGGAGCGAAACTGCTGAGCCCCAGCAGGTAATCACTTCCGTACATTACCATATCGATTGCCAGATCGTTCCCGGTCAGGACCAAAAAATCGGGGCGTGCCTGGTCCCGCCAGAGCAGTCTCTGCCACTCCGCAGAACGTTCCAGTGAAGAGTGTTTTGCGCCAATGCACTGCGGGATCCCGAGCAGTCCTCGATACACCGCTTCGCTGTAAATCTGCCCGAATGGGGCAAACATCTGTCCCAGTTCGAAGCCGATGAAGCGATCAGCATATGTCGCAAGCTGCCGATAGGATTCCACAATGGAATCGTCAGGCTGCTGAGTCAGCCCGAACGACTGAAAGATCACGGGAGTGCCACCGGCGTCCTGAATCTGCTGCATGGCCACCGCATACGCTGCTGTGTTGAAGCGGCTGCCGGGGACATCTCCAACGAATGCACCGGCAACAAATGTTCGCCCGGATGCGATGGCTTTTGTGCGTCGCAGAACCTCAAGACGAGTACTGTCGTCGATCAGATTGATGTAGCCGGTATCCATGTTCACGGCAGGCTGCAGGCCGGCGTCAAGGGTACGACTGACATGCGAATCAAAGCCGCTCCAGTCAACAGCACCGGCATCGGTGAATGGCAGCAGAACAGCTGACATTCCGGTAATCCGCCGCTGCGGTCGAATCCGCTGGATTGCTCCTGCGACTGTTTCCATGAATAACTCCGATCTTCACTGTTCGAACGGCCAGGCCCCGCCCTGCATATCACGCAGTGCCAGTTTTGTCGGATCCACAACCAGATGCACGATTCTCTGCCGTTTCCAGGTGTATGTGATATGCGTCATACCGTCTGCGGTCTGGATAATGGCGGGATACGAGAATTCTGCCTTCGCCTCGCGATCCAGCAGCATGGCGGCCTTCCAGCGATTGCCGTCATCGCTCCACGCCAGATTGATCATCTCACGCCCCCGCGGATTGCCTTCGCCGCGATGGGTGTGATTGTAGACCAGCAGGTGAGCTCCGGTTTTGAGTGTGACACCATCAATTCCGCTGTTGGGATTGGGCAGCGCTGTTGGTTCAGGACTGGTCCACGTGGATCCGCCATCAGTGCTGCTGGTTGCGAGGATCGCGCCATTTCCGTTTTGATTGCGGCAGAGCGCCAGAATGCGGCCACCAGCCACAGTCAGCAGTGTGGGCTGTATGGCGCCAACTGTGCGGCCGTCATGGATGGCAGGAGTTCTCTGCCAGGTTCGTCCGAAGTCGGCAGTCTTCTCAAAATGCACTCGCCAGCCGTCAAACTCCGTACTGCTGCCGCACAGCAGTGTTCCATCTGACAGCAGGATCGGCTTGTTGCGAACCGGCCCGTCAATGTGTTCGGGCAACCGACATGGTTGAGTCCACGTGACGCCGTGATCTGTCGACAGAGACATGACACCCCACCATGACGCCGGGTCAGGTCCGCACTTCCAGAACAGTGCCAGCGGACCATTCGGATACTGGAACAGCACTGGATTCCAGGTCGGGTGTCGATGAACTTTCCCATCAACAAAGGTGTGCTGGATCCCGTTGGCCACTTCCACCGGAGCCGACCAGACGCCGTCGCGGAAGCGTGACGTCCAGATACCGACGTCCGGATGCTTTTCTTCCGTGCCTCCAAACCAGGCGGCCACCAGTCCCTCCGGTGTTTCCACGATGGTGGACGCATGACATTCAGGGAACGGGGCACGCTCATAAATGAACTGTCGCGAGATCAGTCCAGGAGGGCTGTCCGACGCCGGACCCGCACAAGCGGAGCCACCAGAACAGAGTGTGCCCAGCAGCACGGTCAGAAAAACAGCAGCTTTCACGGTACCCGCTCCACGAGGTTCACTGGAATTCCGGATGTCGTCAGCCGAGCAGGCTCAGCAGCCAGCCGACCGATGCACAGCAGCCAAGAATTATTGCGAGACCTTTGCGGAACGCAAATGTCAGCACGAAGCCAAGTCCGGTCAACAGAACGGCTTCAGGTCTCAACAGACCGAAAGCGGGAACCGGCAGCAGGAACTGACGGAACGGCAATGCCGCCTCTTCGGAAAACAGCGTGCTGCCAGCCAGTCCGATGCCAAGTGCCGCGATCAGTCCCACGGCTGTGGCTGAGACAGCATTCATGATGGCGGTCAGCCAGCCACGCTGACTCAGACGGTTCAGCCAGGGAGCTCCCAGCAGGATCCAGAGAAAACTGGGAGCGAATGTGACCCATGTTGTCAGCAGTGCCGCCGCAGCTCCGGCATACGTCGGCGACCAGTCTCCGGACTGCTTCCATCCGGCCAGAAAGCCGACATGCTGAACCACGAGGATCAGGGGGCCGGGTGTTGTCTCGGCAAGCCCGAGCCCATCCGCCATCTCGGCCCGGGTCAGCCAGCCGAAATCGTCCACCACGACCGAACTGACGTAATTCAGGACCGCCCAGGCTCCGCCAAATGTCAGCACTGCCGCCCTGCTGAAGAACAGTCCCAGGCGGACCGGCAGGCTGGACCAGCCGGCCAGCAGGCCACAGCAGACGACCGGCAGCCACCACAGCAGCAGTCCGGTACACAGAGTAATTAGGATTCTGCGAGTTTCCCCGCGTGGCTGAACTTCCGCTGCCGCAGTGCTGTCCGGCACCTCGGCCGCAGCGCGGAACTCGGTGCGGCTGCGAAACCGGTACCACAGCATTCCCGCCAGCGCCGCATTTGCAATCAGCAACGGAAATGGCACCAGTTGCAGCGTTGACGTCAGGCAGGAGACGAGCGCGAGGAGCACAAGAAACGGTGATTTCAGGACACGGCTGGCCAGTCGCAGCAATGCCTGCAGAACGACGGACAAGGCGGCACACTTCAGTCCGAGCAGCAGTCCCTGCACGGCGGGTACAGTCTGAGTGTTTGCATACAGCCAGCTGATTGCCAGCATAATCAGGCTGCCCGGCAGCACGAACAAAGTTCCGGAAATCAGCCCTCCCCGCACGCCGTGCGTCCGCCATCCGAGCCAAACCGCCAGTTGGTGGGCCTCCGGTCCGGGCAACAGCATGCAGAAGTTCATCGCTTTAAGAAATTCGGCCTCCTGCACCCAGTGTCGCTCTTCCACTGCGACTCGATGCATGACGGAAATGTGGGCTGCGGGACCGCCGAAGCAGATCAGTCCCAGCCGCAGCCAGTCCAGTATCAATTGCCTCACGGGGCATTTCCATCAGGTGACAGCCTGACCACGTCCTCCGGCAAAAGGTGTCCCATCTTGTCTCGCTTGGCTGCCATGTAACTGGCCCGGCAGGCATGTGGCGGTGCCACAATCGGCACCTGGGAGACGACAGTCAGATCGACTCCGGCATAGACGAACGCGTCGGTTTTTTTGGGGTTGTTGGTCAGCAGTCGAACTTTTGTCAGGCCGAGGTCCTTAAGTATCTGCAGTCCCACCATGTAATCGCGCATGTCGGCTTTGAAACCCAGCCGATGGTTGGCCTCCACAGTGTCCAGACCCTCATCCTGCAGCTGATAGGCTCGCAGTTTGGCCAGAAGTCCGATGCCTCGTCCCTCCTGCGGCAGATAGACCACTGCACCGGCACCTTCGTCCCGGATCATGGTCATGGCCATTCGCAGCTGATCACCGCAGTCACAGCGGAGCGAATCAAGGACATCTCCGGTGAAGCAGCTGGAGTGCATGCGGACCAGCGGCGCTTCAATCGAATGCAGGTCGCCCCAGACGAGGGCCAGCGGTTCCTGTGATTCATGAGCAACCTGGTAGCCAATCAGCTGCGGTGTACCGAATTCAGCCGTGGGAAGTGATACGGAAACCACTCTGGTCACGAGCTGTTCCCGAATTCGCCGGTAACGGATGAGTTCCTCGATGGAGATCATCGGGATGTTGTACTGCCGGGAGATTTCCTGCAGCTCTGTGTAGTCTGCCATGCCATGAGTTTTCTGGCTGCAGATTTCGATCAGGGCGCCTGCGGGACGACAACCGGCCAGTCGCAGCAGGTCAGTTGTGGCTTCAGTGTGACCGGCTCTTCGCAGCACGCCACCGTCAAGGGCCAGCAGTGGGTTGACGTGCCCAGGCTGCAGGAATTCTTCTGCAGGACAGGCGGGGTTGGCCAGCGAGCGGATCGTCCGAGCTCTGTTTTCAGCACTGACGCCGGTACCCGCTGTGATGTGATCCACAGCCCGGAGAAAAGCGGTTTTGTTCGGGGCAGTGTTGAGTGATTCTTCAACGACCGGCCGAAGCTTGAGCCGGGCAGCGTCCTCGGCGGTGAGCGGTACGCAGAGCGTCCCCCGACCCACCCGCAGCATGAAGTCCACCTGCTCCGGAGTAATCGTCTCGGCAGCACAGACAAAATCTCCCTCGTTTTCGCGGTCTTCATCATCGACCACGATCACGATTCGGCCTTCCTGAATTGCCCGGATCGCCTGTTGAATCGTTTGCAGCGGCACGCTTATGACTTTCTTATTGAAACAGCACTACTGAGCGTACAGGTCCAGAAAGGTGCGTCTGTAGGTCTGTTCGGTGGCAGGGAACAGGTTTGAGAAGGTCGCCGGAGCCGCAGCACCATGCTGCATTCGGCGTTTCTCGAAGATCGGCATCGTCAGCCCGGTAATCTGTTCGATCCCCCGTCGTACAACCTCGCCCTTTAGTGAATACAGTCGACCGTGATCCCATTCGGTCAGTTCAATAAACGGAATCCCCTCCGAAACTTCGATCACATTCGGCAGGGCGAACGGACTGAAGCCACGAAACCCGTACGCAGCAGCAGGTGCCCACGTTCGCACATGACCACGACTTTGTCCGCCACTGTAGGTCAGGGAATGCTTCACAGCCTGTACCCCCCAGCCTTCGTGATACAGCAGCGAATTATTCAGGACGCTGCGAATTGTCAATTCGCTGTTTTCCTCGATCGGATAGTCCTTCAGGTTTTCATCGCCACCATCTCCGTCCGCCAGATACCGCCATTCGGGATACCGTTCCCGGATCCCCTGACAAAGCGCCATGCCCATTGCCGCTGCCTGGACATCCAGAGGCTTGTAGTCCTCGATCAGTCGCACAGCCTTGCGGTAATCAACCGCTGAAGCCGGTACGTCAATAACCTCCAGAAACAGTCCCAGATCCAGTTCTGCCAGGAATTGCTCAGCCTGCTGAGCATCCGCGCCGGCACCGTCCAGGCTGAGCGTGAAAGCCTTCAGCCGTGCCGGTGATTCTCCCCGCTTCAACAGAGCGTCGTAAATTGCCAGAAAAACAGCCCCGCTGTCGATACCACCGCTGAACATCACTCCGAGCGGTTCACGCCGATCGATACTGTCGAGCCAGCGAAAGATCTCACGCTGCAGCGTTCCGATGTACTGCCGACCGATCTCGTCGATGCTGGCCGGAAGTCGATTGCGCTCGGGAGTAAACCAGCGGGTCTGGCCAGGGCTGGGATCCGGACAACCGAGCAGTGACAGTTCCTGCAGGTAGTGCGCTGGTACCATCCGCGTGTAAGACGGATGAAACTGCCCGTCCAGGCCTTCCTGCCTGAGCCAATCTGCAATCTGATCAATCCGCTCAGCGACAATCAGGCAGGGGCCATCCACCTGCTTGGCCAGAAAGTATCGCATGGGCCGGCCGATGGAACGAGCCATGCGAATGGTGCGACCACTGCGATGCACGAGAGCGAACTGGCCTTCAATTTCACGAATCTGAGCAGGGTCTCCGCTGCCAACTCGTGCCTCCGCCTCCGCCACACTCATGTTGAAAATGAGATTGGCTGCCGGGTCCAGCAGATTGATGAATCGCTCCACATAGGCGTGACCATGCATGACGTCCGCTCCGTACCACAGGAAACTGCTGATCTGACTGCAGCAGACAATATGGGAAACCGGGGACAAAATCGAATCCGCAGGGCAGGGCAGTCAGCTTTTACCGACAGTCAGTTCAAGTTCGCAAAGCACTTCGAAATGTTCAGTCAGGGGAAACATGTCAAAACCCTGCATCCAGATCGGTTGAAACTGCCCGGACAGCAGTTGCAGGTCCCTTGCCAGAGTCTGCGGTGAACAACTGGAGTACAGGACGCGCTGCGGAGCCAGTCTTTGAATGAGTTCAAGGGATGCAGGATCGAGGCCGCGGCGCGGCGGATTGCAGATGATCGTGGAAAAATACTCGTCCGCAGCAAGCATAGTCTGATCAGCTTCCAGCGAGCACTGGCGAAATTCCGCTGCAACGCCCATCAGCTCGGCCGATCGACGAGCATTTTCAATGGCAGTGGCTGATTTCTCCAGTCCCACAACCGCTCGACCGTGACTGGCTGCCATCAGTCCAAATCCGCCGGCACCACAGTACAGATCGAGTATCGGTCCGGGAACGCCCCCGGAAATCCTTTGCCCAGCAGCGGAATACAGCCTTGTGGCAATCTCATGATTCGTCTGGATGAAGCTGCCCGGCCCGAAAAACAGCGGCAGGTCGCCGAAACGAATCTGCAGACTTCGCTCTTCGGAAACACACAACTCAAGCTCGGCACCAATCTGCGAACTGCGGAGCGGCTGAATCCCGACTCCCATGACATGCACAGTGCCGCGGTCCGCCGGTGACATCTTTCGCCAGACACTGCGGATTCGGGAGACAGATTCCTGTGACCTGAGTACCCACTGCACCATGACCTGCCCGGCATCCGGTGCAGCTGTCAGCACCACGAATTTCAATTCTCCGGAATTGCGGTCGGGATCGAAAGGCGTCAGTTGTGCCCGCAGCAGAAACTCACGAAGGGTCGGGATCGACTGAGTAATCAGGGGATGATGCAGCGGACAGTCTTCCACAGGAACGCCCTGTTGCCGCGGGTCGAAGAAGCCAAACCCCAGCGGCGACTGCTGCCAGTCGACGGCCATCCGAGCCCTGATGCGGGAACCTGCGGGGTTGCTGCTGTACTGCAGCGGCTGCAGATTTACGTCAGGAAACAGCTGCCGCAGCAGCACCTGCCTGCGGCTGACAGAGCCGTGCACCTGAAGAGGCAGCAGTTCGCACGATCGACAGCGCTCGACCTCAAAATGTTGACAGCTGAAATCCACGTCTGACCCTGATCCGCAACGGAAGCCGGACGAACGCCGGGTTGGTAATTGCCGGGTTAGTAATTGAAGAGTTCGGAAATGAGCGGTGCTGTGCCGGTCGCCAGACAAAAGGCCTCATGCACCTGCCGACGAGAATTGATCGTCAGCCAGCGCCCCTTGACAGCCCGCGAGACCATCTTGTGAGTCAGCTGACGGGGAGATGCCGAGACGAGGTCATGAGCAGACAGCTGCAGTCGCTGCATCAGTATTGCCAGCGGCTGCACACCCTGTTCACGCTCCTCAGGCTGCCGCCGATGCGTTCGCGGGAGCTGAACCGATTCGCTGAGTACCGTGGCGTCCGCCGAAGGATCACTGCCTGACATGCTGCTGCCTTTTCAGTTAATGGCAATCCGAAACATCCAGAGAATAAGCAGGATGCCGGCAACTGCCAGAGACAGTCGCAGCTTTCGATGCAGTTTCAGGAAGAAAACCAGGATCAGGCCCGTGATGGCCACCAATGCTGAGATGATGGCCGAAATATCGATGACCACAGACCACTCGGCGCCGGTATGACGTCCCTTGTGCAAATCGTTCAGCATGGAAACCAGGTCATTGCTGATGATGGAAACGGAATATGTCCCGTCATCGCGGCGAATACGGGCCGTGGCTGCGTACCCCGGCCCCTGAAACGTCACTTCGCACTCGTCCTGAAATGACAAAAACTCAGTCATTCTTCCCGACAGGCCGTGTTCCCCCCGCAGAAACTCAACGACCGCCAGCCGGTCCACCTCATGCCCGTAATCAGATTCGTCCCGATTTTCCGGCGGTGGCTGCTGCAGATGCAGCCATTCGCGGGGGACTGTTCCCTCCACGCTCTTCGTGGACTCACTGAAAAACCAGTCCGGATGGTTCAGCGTCAGTCCGGTGATGCTGAAAAACAGAATCGCACCAAACGACATCAGTGACAGGTAGATATGCAGCCAGCGACTCCACACAGCCAGTTGTCGCTGCATCCAGCGTCCTCTCGATCGACCTGAGACCGATCCTTCCGGTGGGCTCTTCACCGCAGCCTCGTTCGTGCTCACAGGCTTACTTTCCCGAGTATTTGATGGAAGCGGCACTGATTTCCGTGTTTCCCTTCAGCTGCTCAGTGAAGTTCGCACCACCCAGCTCAAACGGGTGCTTCATCAGCTGATACGTACCATGCTCGCGAGCCGCTTCGATGTACAGCGTGTACTTACCCGGTTGCAGCAGGTCGCCTTTGTCGTCGCGACCGTCCCAGGCCACTTTATAGACACCCGGGTTGCGCGTAGGCTTCGAAATCGTGCCAATCAGCTTTGCATCGTCCACCAGCTGCCGCACCTGATCACTGGAATACCAGCGCCGCAGGTCCCGATGCCAGCGGGGACCGGGATTGTCTGCCATCAGGAACAGACTTAGCGTTTTCACGGGGAAACCGTCTGCATCCTCCACCCAGACTGCGACGTAGGGACGTCGGTATCGTCCGCCACCGGCAGACTTCGCGATTTCAAATTCAATCTGCAGATCGAAGGGAGTCGGTTTGGCAGAAGCCTCTGCCTGCGTCGATTTTTCATCGGCCACGGCCGCTGCAGGCTGCTGAACTGGCCAGCCCGCTGAGCACAGCACAGCTCCTCCGGCCGTCACAAGGCAGCAGGATGCACCCGGAATCGACTCGATCAGTCTCACAGATTCCGCAGGCTCCAGCACGCTGCAGATTGTGGCCAGCACGTCGGCAGTCTCGGCGTCGGCGGCTACCACCGAAGCACTGGGGACCTGCACACAAGGGAGGGCCGTGCGAGGATCCATGATGTGTGATACGGCACGCCCGGCCACGCTCCATGAACGTTCGGACATGCCGCTGGTCGCAATCGCCTGATTGGAAAGCTGCAGGACAGCCAGTGGGGTCGCATTCAAGGCATCACGCTGCGGAGCAGGTACCGTTACAGCACACTGCCCGACTCCGGCGACTCGCAGGTCACCACCGATATTCACGACCAGCCCCTCAATCTGCGGAAACTCAGACTGCAGTGCCAGCACTACCGAATCCACGACAGTACCCTTCGCTATGGCGTTCAGAGTCAGTGGCTGCTCAGTGCGACGAATCAGTCGTCCCTGTTCCGCCTGCACCCGCCAGTGCCGCTGCGAAGCCACGGAAACCAACTGTTGCAGTTCCGGCATCGTTGGTTCAACACCTTCAACGGCCGCCTGCTGCCAGCGACGACTGATGACTTCCACCGCCGGATTGAAGGCCCCGTTCGACACCCGAGTCCACTCTTCACACCGCTTCAACAGACGCAGCAATTCAGGAGAAACCACCATCGACTGGTCTGCCGCCAGGGCAGTAAACCGGGAAAACTGGCTGTCCGTCTGATAGCTGCTGAAGATTGCCGCCAGCCGGTCTATTTCCTCAAGAGCCCGCTGTTCCGCCTGCTTCGCTGTGTGCTGATCCGCACAGGTCACAGTCAGCTCCAGAGTCGTCCCCAGCACCTGCTCGTGCGAAAACAAAAAGTCATCCGCTGCAGCAGGTTTGCCGCACAGCCAGGCTGCGACGAAGGCCGGCAACAGCCAGTATCTCAGCGTATTTCTGTGATCAGCAACGGCAGCAGAAAGCCATGTGCGAAACAGCATCACGATACCCCGGATCAGGATTTTCCAACTGGGATGGCTGCCGGAAGGCACAGGAAACAGGTCCATCCGTACAGTTTGAAACCATGCCAGTCGGCAATCGGCGCCGGGGATTGGGGTGGATTTCCGAGAATTGGGAGGCGGGTGTTGGCCAGAGATCAGGGCTGCCGCAATTCCACAAGCTGTTCCTGTTCCAGCACTTCAACCTGCTGGCTGATTTCAGTGTCGGCAATGCTGACCGTGACCTTCAGGCCGGTGGGGACTGCGGCCGTCAGGTGGTCATTGGAGTCGAATCGATCGTCTTTTGATTTTCCCCTGAACAGTTCGTTGCCGGCGGCATCCAGAATCCGGATATCCACGGCAGTCCGCGTTCCGGCGGGACCGATCACCCGGACTCGCAGAGCCGAGTGATTCGGCGGAATCGGTGATCTGAGTGCGGTGTAGCGATCAGTGACATTCACCGCGAAAACATCCGAGTTGTCTCGAGCCCAGACCATGGGGAAGGTCTGACCATTTTTGCGGAACGTCACTGCATAAATGGCATGTCTGCGTTCATCGCGGATGGCTTTTGATGCGCGATCAATGAACCATCCCTGATCCAGAGCATTGCCGGTGGGTTCGCAGGCTCCGGTGAAGTGCCAGCCATTGTCCCAGATTTCCACCCAGGTGTGATTGCCGCTGTTGTCGGACCACAGTGGCGTGCCCACGATTCTGGCGGGGACTCCCACGGCTCGGCAGGCATCGACCAGCAGCACGGACAGTCCGGTGCAGGATGCGAGTCCGCTTTCCATGCTTTCGAGTGGGCTTTGATCGGCTTTTTTGCGCTGGGTTGAGTACCTGACATTGACCATCGGGAAGACCTGCTGGTTGAGCACGGCGGCGGCCTCAGACGGGGATTTCGCATCCTTCACAAGTGGCCGGAATTTTTCGAAGAATTCTTTTCGCCACGCGTCTCTGCGTTCGTTGATATTGGCGTATGGCAGCAGTGAATCAAAGACAACGTCCTGCGGAATGCGGTCGGCCCAGGCGGATTCCCGCAGTGCCTGCCACGTCAGTCGGCTGTTTTCCAGCAGGAAGTCGGCCGAAAGTGACTGCAGATCGGACTCCGGCATATTTTCGATGAGGAACCTGATGCCGTCCTGCTGATCCTGCGGAGCGTCAGCGAGGGCTTTTTCCAGCTCTGTTCGGTTCTGCCCGGCATTCTTCAGGGCAGCCTGCAGCAGTGCGTCATCAGCGCGAACGCAGTTCAGAGTCAGCAGGACGAATGCAGGGATCAGCAGCAGTTTTTTCAACATGGTTGATGTTTCCGGATTCAGAGCGAAAGCGAGACGGCGACTTCAGCGCGGAGCCCGCCAGTTGGCACGATGTTCGGCAATCAGACGATCAGCAGCGGCCGGTCCCCAGGTACCGGCCGCATAGAGTTCCGGGGACGAAGAACTGGCTTCCCAGGCTCGCAGAACGGGAGTCACGAAACGCCAGGCGGCTTCGAGTTCATCATTTCGGGTGAACAGAGTTGAATCGCCGCGCATGACGTCCAGCAGCAGTCGTTCATAGGCTTCGGGCAGGACTGTATCAAAATGTTGTCCGTAATCGAAATCCATGGAGACCGGCTGGACGTGATAATTCATGCCGGGGCGTTTGGCCGAGAACTTCAGTGAGATGGCTTCCTGCGGCTGGATTCGCAGCACGAGCTGGTTGGGGCGAGTTTCCACGATATCGCAAAGATCCCCGTCACAGTCCACAGTCGAGAACAGATTCAGCGGCGGGTTCTTGAACTGAATGGCAATCTCGGTGAGCTGGCGGGGCATGCGCTTGCCTGTTCTCAGAAAGAACGGCACTCCCGCCCTGCGCCAATTGTCGATCAGTACCTTCATGGCGACGAAGGTTTCGCGGTTGGACGCCGGATTCACACGGTCCTCTTCGCGATACGCGAGTGCCGGCTGGCGTCCGACCAGTCCGGCTGCGTACTGGCCGCGGACTGCCCAGCTGCTGATGCCTCCGCTGCTGCCGGGTCTGAGAGCCTGCAGGACCTTCAGCTTTTCATCGCGGATTTCGCGAGCCTGAAACAGGCTGGGAGGATCCATGGCGATCAGGCACAGCAACTGCAGCACATGATTCTGCAGCACGTCCCGCAGGGCTCCTGACGTGTCATAATAGCCGCCGCGGGAACCTTCCATGCCCTGTGATTCCGCCACGGTGATCTGCACATGATCGACGTGACTGCGATTCAGCAGCGGTTCAAAGATGGCATTGCCAAAGCGAAACAGCAGGATGTTCTGTACGGTTTCCTTGCCAAGGTAATGGTCAATTCGATAGATCTGGTTTTCCAGCAGGTGCCGATCCAGTTCGGCAGCCAGCTGGATAGCCGAATCGAGATCCCGACCGAATGGTTTTTCCACAACGACGCGCAGTTTTCCGGACAGTTCCCGCGGCGGGATCAGCCCGGCGACATTGAGTCCGTCCACAGCCGCGGCAAACAGGGCCGGTGCTGTGGCCAGGTAGACCACTCGCGTAGGGTCTGACCCGGCCCCGGCGACCTGTTCGATGGCCTGCAGACTGCCATGCAGCCGCAGGTAATCAGCCGGGCTGGAAATGTCCAGTTGCTGATAGAACAGGCGACCGGCGAATTTCTGCCAGGCGGCCGCATCGAATTTGTCACCCATGCGGTTCGCCACGATCTGCCGCATCTCCTCCTGAAACTCAGCGTGAGTTTTTTCGCGACGAGCGACCCCGATGATCGGACAGCCGTCCGGCAGGAAGTTCTGGCAGTACAGCCGAAACAGTGCAGGGATCAGTTTCCGTGACGTCAGGTCGCCTGAAGCACCAAAGATCAGGATCGAAAAGGAATTGCCGGGTTGCATACTGTTGTCCATCAGCTGTTGACAATTCGTCGCAGTCGTGCCACCGTGACTTCCTGCAGATCATTCAGAACGCGATCGTGAGCTCCCTCAAGCTGCTCCCAGCGACGTCCTCTGGAAACCACTCCAAGACAGCGCGCACCGGCCGCAAGCGCTGCAGCCAGACCCACCGGGGCATCTTCCAGCACCACACACCGTTCCGGCGGCAGTCCCAGTCCGGCCGCAGCCTTCAGGAACACGTCCGGATGGGGTTTCCCCTGAATCACATCCGCACCGGTAATCCGCGTCCGAATCAGGTGGCCGGAATGCAGCTGTGCTGCCACCGCTGCGACATTCCCGGGAGGACCACTGGAACCGATAGCCATCGGAATCCCGGCATCTGCCAGCGAGCGGATCAGGTCATCGGCACCGGGCATGTGAGGGAAGTCCTGCGAGATCAGTTCCCGCCAGGCCTGTTCCTTCTCTTCATCGAACGCTTCGATACCAGCGTCATCCGGCGGATTGATCCAGGTGTCTCGAATGACTTCGCGACTGGTGCGGCCGAACCCCGCCAAAAATTCGGCTTCCGTGCAGTCACGGCCATGCCTGCGGCAGCATTCCTGCCACGTCTTCAAGTGCGATTCATAGGAATTGACGAGCACACCGTCCATATCGAAAATCACACCGAATTCAGCCACCATGCGATCGTATGTCCTCGAGCAGAAGTTGACACGTATTAAAAGTTCGTCTGTTGGTTTCAGATTCCGGTGTCAGTTGTCATGTCGTGGCTGCAGCGCTGCAATGTCCTGCACAGTGGCCATGCCGCGCGGCCAGCTGAGTACAAATCGCGTTCCCTGTCCGGGACCACCCTCCACTCGCACACGTCCGCCGTGTTCGCGCAGAATCTTGCGGCTGACCGGCAGGCCAATACCCGTGCCGCGGGAACCTTTGGAAGATTCAAACACATTGAAGATGGACTGCCGCTGATCCTCGGGGATCCCCGGCCCGTTGTCACTGACGGCGACAAGCATCATGTCGGCGACCCGATCATACCCGGTCTGCAGCACCACAGCCCCACGCTCAACACCCTCCACCGCTTCAATAGCGTTGCCCACGATATTCAGAATCGCTCGATGAATCCCCTCAGCATCGAAGCTGGCCGGTGGCAGTTCCTCAGCCGGACGATACTCAAACGTCACTCCGCTTTCCGCAGCTCGCGCCGCCGCCAGCTCAGCCACCTCCGCCGCCAGCTTGTTCAGATCCGTCAGCTTGAGCACAGGAACCCGATCACGGCTGAAGCTGAGCATGTCCATGACAAGGTCGTAGATTCGCGTCTGGTTGCGTTCCACAATACCCCAGCCCTGCCGAATCAGTTCCTCACGGCTCTGGTCCAGACCCATCCGGATCAGATGGCTGCCGCCGCGAACGCCCTGCAGGATATTCTTGATGTGATGACTGAGCACTGCAATGGTCTGGCCCATGGCAGCGAAGCGTTCGGCCTTGACCAGAGCGTCCTGAAACTGCCGCGATTCGATCGCCAGAGCCGTTTGTCTGGCGGCAGTCACCACCACCCGCAGATTTTCTTCAGTAAGACGACCGGTGGGAGCTCCGGATACGGCCTGTTCAAGTGTCGTTGTGGTGTCGAGATAGAACACTCCCAGCAGGTCTGCACGACCGCGCATCGGCGCACAGATGGCTTCACAGATGCCCTCAGAGACAATGCTCTGACCACCCGTAAATCGCTCATCCACGCTGGCGTCAGAGGTCAGCACCGCCGTACCATGCCGCAGGACATAATCAGTGATTGAACGGGAGACAGGCATCTGCGAATGCAGTCCTGAACTGCCGTCACGCCGGGCAAAGGCCATGACTGTCAGGTCGGCACCCACGGGGTCGCGCAGCAGCACGCAGCCGCGATCGGCACCAATCGCAGAAATCGTCAGTTCAAGAATCCGCTGCAAATGGCTTTCCAGTGTCTGCACCGGAGTAACCAGTTCCTCAGCGACTTTGTAGAGCAGATCCAGGCCGGCCTGCGTGGCCTCCAGCGGCACCGGAGCAGTTTCGTCATAATTCAGAGTCTGCTGAATCGCCCCCGCTTTCAGCCCGCCGGCATCCTCAACAAACCGAATCTGCCCGGCATCAGGCATCGCCGGATGAGCGGAATCTGATAATTGAAATGTCAGCTGGCTGGTTCCCAGTGCCAGCGTGTCGCCATCCTCGAGCACCCGTTCACGAACCGGATGCCCGTTCACCCGACAGCCATTCGCACTGCCCAGGTCACGCAGGACAAAGTGCAGTCCGTCAAAGCTGAGCCTGGCGTGATGCCGGGAAACTTCGGAGTCATCCAGTCGAATATTGCTGTCGACGCTGCGACCGATCACCGCATCGTGCGCAGAGGTCAGTTCAAATCGACTGCCGCGATTCGAACCTTTGGTGACCAGCAGCGTTGCACGTATCACGGGATGTTCCGGAAGAAACAGTGGGGAAACGAACGCTGCGGTGCAGGCTGGTTGCAGGAATGACGGCGAACGATCATGCATTTCAATGAAAACAGCGCAAAGTCTCAAGGGCTCGAAGGCTCAACACGGCGTTTCCGGAGACTCGGGAGCCGTGCAGGCTGACCTGCTGTCCACGCATATCCCCCAGGGAAACAGTGCTTCAGCAGGTCTGTCGCATTCGTTACAACGCAGAGCCACTGCAAAACTCCGGAAACTCCTGCAGCATATCAAGCGAGAACATCATGGCTCAGATCCTGACAACTGCCATCCTGCTGGTGCTCAGCAATGTCTTCATGACCATGGCCTGGTACGGTCATCTGCAGGATCTGCGTCACAGGCCGTGGTTCGTGGCAGCCCTGATCAGCTGGGGGATTGCGCTTTTCGAATATCTGATTCAGGTGCCGGCAAACCGGCTGGGACATCAGGTGCTGAGCGTGGGTCAGCTGAAGATCATGCAGGAAGTGATCTCTCTGGCCGTGTTCGTGCCGTTTGCGTGGCTGTATCTGAAGGAAAAGCCCAGCTGGGATTATCTGTGGGCTGCCTGCTGTCTGCTGGGTGCGGCGTTTTTTGTGTTTCGCAGCCGGCTGAGCGGTCACTGAGCGACTGTGCTGGCCTGCGTCTGTACATCCCGGGTTTTGAAAACGAAGAAAGCCCGCAGCCGAAATTCGACTGTGGGCTTTCTTACGAGGTCGACGGGACTCGAACCCGCGGCCTCCAGCGTGACAGGCT
>SXXK01000126.1 GCA_005791255.1 Planctomyces sp. | reverse complement strand
CCCCCGTTCCGGGGGCGAGGGGAGGATTGGTTGCCAGTTGTCAGTCGGGACAGGGCGTTTTCTTCGCGGCTGCGCGCTGATGAACCTGCAGAATTACGGGGGCCCGCTGTCGGAGGCTGCTGCCGAGTTCAGACGAAAGACTTCCAGTGCCAGTTGCTCGTCGCCTTCCAGCAGCTCCGCTGTGCTGACCGCAGGGCCGGCAACCATGGGCCGCACAACCAGTTCATAACGACGAGATTCCCCCGGCTGCAATGGTCGAACCGCTACAAACACCTGCCGCGGTTCAACTCCGTCCTCCAGCTGCTTGTGCTTCAGAGTCGCATCCAGGGTGACTCGCAGCCGCAAGGCCGATGAGGCCCCGGTGCCCTCGTTCGAGACGTTGAAAAAATAGCGAGTCTCCACGCCCACCGTTCCCAGCTGGTCCGCTTCCTCCAGCTCCATCCGCACGTCAGCAACACCCAGGGCCGGGGTCGTCGGACGCTCACGAACTTCCGGGACCCCGACAGCTCCCACAACCTCAATCGGTGCCGCTACCGCCAGCACCGCTGACACTTCCGTGTCCGATTCAAACAGCAGATCACGAAATGATCCCCGCGGAAACGTCGCGTCCAGAGCCGGTACCGCCGTAAACTCCAGCACCCGCTCCTCGCCAGGTCGGAATCCGTCCAGCAGCCAGGTCAGAGTCGCATCGCGAAAGACCGGCGCGGGAAATGCCTGACGCACACGAGTTCCTGCAGGCAGAGTTTCCCGGACCAGCAGCCCGCTGATCGTCTGCCGACCCGCATTCGTCAGTCGGATCCGCATCTCCACCACATCCCCCTCCACCTCCTCAGGCACCAGCTTTTCCACCTGCAACTGCTGCTCAGAAATCCCCGCGCCCGGGATCACTCGCACCGATTGCTCCAGCCGACGCAGCTCCACCGCTGAAGACTCCGCCAACTCCTCCTGAAATTCGCCCGAGTCACGACGGTCGCCAAATCCGCCACCCGTCAGCGCCTGCCGCCACGCTCCCCGCACGATCCGCTCAACCGCACGCTCCACAAAATCCTCGTCCGGGAATGTCTCCACCAGCTCACCAAATACCAAAGACTGACCCTCGTCGTCCCGACTGTCCAGACGACGGAATCGCACGTCCAGGACCGGGCGACGACTGGCCGGACGAGATGCCGGGAAGTCCGTAAAATCACCGGGCAACGGCCACATCGGCGGACGACGACGATCCCGATCGTCCCGGTCCGCCACGTCCCACGACGGATCAAACAGCCGATACCCACTGCTCCAGCTGCTCACCAGCATCAGCGACTCATCACGATCACGACGCGACAAACTGGCCAGCAGCGGAGAAACCGGATTGAAATCCAGTTGCTGCTGCAGGTCCGACACCTGATCCAAAACTCCGCCCGCTGCCAGCGGCACACCAATGTCCCGCTGAAACTCGGCCGCATCCAGCGACAATCCGCCAGTGATCAGCGCCAGCACCAAAGTCAGCCCCGCGGCTCCCGCCGATGTCGCCACCACCCACGTCAGGTTGTTCAGCACAAACTGCAAAAACAACTCAAACACGCTGCTGACACTGACAATGCCACGCCCCGCAAGCTGCAGCAGACTGGTCAGCCAGCGACCTTCGAACAGGTCCAGCAACGGCAGACTGTCACCATACAGCGTGGCCAGAAAAATGGCACACAGCAGACAGCCGCTTACAAACAGTATAAAAGACGTCATGGCAATGCATCCCTGTGCCGCACACCGGACTCCTGATGCTTCCGGCCCGCCGAGGACGCCCCCGCAGTCCCCTCAGACTGCAGAATCTTACCAATTCCCCCGAGCTGTGGGAATTCTGAATTGCCGAATACACGCCACTCAGCCGACTCAGCGAACGCCGGCCAGCTCCAGCACCCGGCCACGCGACTCAACCGCAGCACCGCCCGCCGTCGCCAGTCGCCGCTGAAACTGCTCGCGAATCTGCTCCATCCGCCGCCGATTCACTCCCAAATCCGAATGACCAACTCGCGACGCCGAGCGAAAATGAACCAGGCCCGAACGACGGTCATAGTAGAATTCCACATCGTCACAGAAGCGGAACAGAAAGCTGCGAAACTCAACCCGCAAATAATCCCCCGTCTGCTCGACAATCGTCGTCCGCGGCTGCTCTCGCACAATCTCCGCCAGCAGACCGATCGCGCTGTCGTCCGCTGCCTCAGTCTGCAAAGGCTCAATCCAGTGTTCCTGATTTTCGGCCTGAGTCGACACGCAGTTGGGACTGCCCGGACAGGCCGCCAGCCGACCGCCCCGCACCCCCAGATTTCCCGGAGCCGGCGCCGCAAGGCTCATCACCAGCAAGCCTCCACAGCCCGCCAGAACACTGCCCACTATGACGATTGCGACGGTAAACACCGGACGTTTTCCTCGCTGTGCTGAACTCATGAACTATTCCCCCCAAAAACCACTCCACAGGCCGCAGACCGCAGATTCTGCTGACAGATTAACAGGAGGATTCATCGATGTGAACACGCGATCAGTTTGTGTCCGCGGGGTTTGCGTTTTTGCAGCTCGCGAGGGTGGTGCCACGGAGCGTTTTTTGAGCCACGGATGAACACGGATTGGCACGGATGAGGGAGCGGGTCCAGCGTCAGAGCCCTGCGTTGTGCAGCCTGGTGCCGCTGTTCCTTTGGGGGTGTGCCACCCGCGTTGCGGCAAGCATCGGGAGGGCGAAGCTCCTGCTGAGCCGCACCACGATTGAGCACTCAGGGGGCTCGGCGGGAGCCTCGCCCTCCCAGGGGGTGTCCTGGGGCCTCGGGGTAATCTGCCCCTCTCCCCCATTCCGGGGGCGAGGGGAGGATTGACGGTTGTCAGTTGCCAGTCAGGCACGTTTCTCGGAGCGAAACGCGACTATCGGGCACGCTGAACCGTTGCAGAACAACCAGAGCTCAGGACTTTGCCAGCTGTCGCAATACCGTGTGCAGAATCCCGCCGTTGCGGTAGTACACGACTTCCACCGGAGTATCAATTCGGCAGGTCGTCACAAAATGCACAACGTCGCCGTCCGCCTTCCGCGCCATCACCTCGACCGCCTGACGCGGCACCAGCCGGTCGTCCAGACTGATGTCGAAAATCTCGGTGCCGTCCAGTCCCAGGGATTCCCGACTTTCACCCTCGCGGAATTGCAGCGGCAACACGCCCATCCCCACCAGGTTCGATCGATGAATACGCTCAAAACTGGTCGCTATCACCGCTCGCACACCCAGCAGATATGTGCCCTTCGCTGCCCAGTCACGGCTGGATCCCGTACCGTATTCAGCACCCGCCAGCACCACCAGCGGAGTCCCCTCGTCGCGATACTTCATGGCCGCTTCGTAAATCGAAGTCTGCTCGCCGCTGGGATAATGCACCGTCACGCCGCCTTCCGTGCCCGGAACCATCAGGTTCTTCAGACGGATGTTTGCGAAGGTGCCGCGAGTCATCACGCGGTCGTTGCCGCGACGGGCCCCGTACTGATTGAAGTCCTCCGGCTTCACACCCTGAGCCTGCAGGTAACGACCGGCCGGGCTGTTGGCCTTGATCGAACCGGCCGGGCTGATATGGTCGGTCGTGGTCGAATCGCCGACACTGACCAGACACCGCGCTGACTCAATGCCCTGAATCGGAGCAGGCTCGGCCGGCATGTCCACAAAGAACGGAGGCTCCTGCACGTAAGTGCTGGTCTCATCCCACTGATACAGATCACCTTCGCTGCCAGAAATCTTCTGCCACTCCGGCGGTCCGGCACTGGCCTGACCATACTGCTCAATAAACATCTCAGGACCCATCGATGACGCCACTGCGTCCGCCACGGCCTTCTGAGTCGGCCAGATGTCCTTCAGATACACGTCCTGGCCCTGCGGGTCCTGGCCGAGGGGCTGGATCAATTCCAAGGCCATCTGACCATTGCGCTATG
>SXXK01000125.1 GCA_005791255.1 Planctomyces sp. | reverse complement strand
TCCCCTTCCAGGGGCGAGGGATGCAGGGCGCTTTCTGCAACTCAAAAACACAAAATCCTCCCCTCGCCCACGCAGGGGGAGAGGGGTCGGGGGTGAGGGGGAAATCCACCCGAAGTCCCCCGAGTCCCAAACGCCGGCCTGCTCCGGCAAGCAGCAGCACGAGCCCTCACGCGCAGGAACGAAGACGCGAGGCGACACACGGAAAACTGCCCGCTGCCGACTGCCCGCTGCCGACTAACCACTAACCACTAACCACTAACCACTGACAACTGAAAACTCCCCCCCAGCGCCGCCAAAGCGTCCAGCACCTGCTTCACAACAATCTTCGTCTTGTATCGCAGAATCACCGCAGCCCCCTGCTGGCTGTCAAAATGCTGCACCGTGCTTTCCGGGATCGCCAGCAGGATCGGCACATCACGGAAAATCCGCAGTGTCTCCAGCCGGGCTGTCAGGTATTCCGGAGTCCAAAAGCCCACGATCTCCATCAGCACCCGCCGACCGGAAACGTGCTGCAGCAAAAAATCCGGGACAAATGTCTTCTGCCCGCGGTGCAAAATCTCGGCCTCCCGCAGCAGCTTCCAGCCATCACGTTCGTCCGGCCCCCACTTCTCCGCAAATTCCGCCTCCAGCGACGAATCAAACAAGTCGTCCGCCGGCAGATGACTTTTCAATCCATCCGCAGAACTCAATTCCAGACGCAGACTGCGAGACCACCCGCGATTCTCCATCACTGCCCGCATCGACCAATCCGAACAGCTGATCAGCGCCGGCAGGAATCTGGCCATCAGTACGCCATAACGACGCGTCTCACGCAATACCGAGGCCGGGCCCGTCAGTTCAATCCGCCACACTCCGGGCCGCGGACTGCTTAGCGTATGCATCAGTCGCGACAACCGCGCCGCCCGCAGAATCCGCTTGAAATCTGCCGCAGTCTCCACCGTCAGCGACACCGCCGAAAACAACGCCGCCTGGACCTGCGCCACGTTGTACCGCGACAGCAGTGCCCGCGGTGACTCAAACCCCGCAAACGACTGCAGCCGGTGATTGTCGATCACATCCGCAAACAGCCCGTCCCGCACGTCCTCCCAGCTGCGATTCAGCCCGGCCGCAATCTCCCGACGCACCGTCTCAACATCATGCTCAAACAGCGTGTCTGCCTGGGAGACCAGCGGATGCCTCGCGGCCGCCTGACGAAACACCGTTCGCCGCAGCTCGGCCGCACCCCGACGCTCAGACTCACTGTACTCCGATTGCTCGTCCAGCAGCTTGCAGAAGGCCTGCAGGCGGCGCAGCGGACAATCCGCCTCCTGCTCAAACACACGCTGCACATCCCGATGCAGATCACACCGCCTGCGCCCCACTCCCTGCTCATAAATCGCCAGCATATTCGCTGCCAGCCGGGCATAGCCGGCATGGCTTTTCTGAGTCAGTCGGTCCGGCAGCACCAGCCCCCGATGAAAATCGTACGTACAAAGCTGCAGATCCCGCGTCAGCATCAGGACCTCCCCGGCTTCCGACGCACACCCTGAAAACTTTCATGTCGACGACGCTGCCGAGATCGCTCTTCGTCCTTCGTTCCCGCACACACCACCTCGTACAGCACCGCCGTCTCGTTTCCGCTCCGCCGCAGCACCCGACCCAGACGCTGCCGCGCCTGCCGTGACGACCCCAGACCTCCGATCACAATCGCCACCTTCGCGGCCGGCACATCAATACCCTCGTCCAGAACCTGATTCGCCACGATCGCCGGATAGTCCCCCGCCGCAAACCCCTCCAGAATTTCCAGTCGCTCCCTGCGACCACAATGACTCAGCAGACACGGAATCAGAAACCGCACCGAGACATCACGAGCCATGGCATTGGAACCCGCAAACACAATGCAGCGTTCACCCGCATGCAGCCGGAACAGATCTTCCAGAGTCTTCAGTTTTTCTTCGGCGCGATCCTCAATCGACTTCTTCGCATGAAACGCCTTCAGCGCCTGCCGAGCCTCCAGCGACGCGGCACTGGAAGAGCACAAATCTTCCCACGTGAATCCGGCATTCTCCTGACGCTGCGCATACACATACGACTGCACTTCCTCTGACAGCAAATCATACCGCCGCTGCTCAGACTCACTCAGATGCACAGGGATCCGCACCACTTCATATTCCGCCAGTGACTTCCCGCGCACTGCATTGATCGACAACTCATAGGCCGTCGGCCCCACAAGTTCCAGCAGATCACTGTGACGCCCGTCAGAACGCTCAGGAGTCGCCGTCAGCCCCAGCCGTTTCTGAGCTGTGGACATGCGAGCCGCATCCTGCCGAATTCGACCCGGCAGATGATGACACTCATCAAACACGATCAGCCCGAACCGATCACCCAGCTCTGCCATATGAATGCAGGCACTGTCGTAGGTTGTCACCGACACCGGCTGCACGCGATACGTATTATCGCCGATGATCCCCGCATCATAATGCAACCCTCTGAGAATTCGCCGATGCCACTGATACATCAGGTCCCTGATCGGCGCGACCACCAGAGTTGCGGTGCGAGTCAGCTGCATGATTCGCAGGGCCACTTCCGTCTTGCCGGTGCCTGTGGGCATCACCACACAACCACGTCCGCCGGCCTGCTGCCAGGCCTCAACCGCCGCAGCCTGCTCCGGCCGCAGCTCCGGCAGCGAATCTGCCGCCCAGTACACCGGCCGCGGCACACCGATCAGATCATCGCACACCACACTTCGCCGCTGCAGCTCAGCACTGACCCGGCCATAATGCAGCGCATCACAGCGACTGGCCCCCACCCGCGAATCAAAAAACCACAGCAAATCAGGAAACCATGAGCGCAGCCGCTCGTGAGGTACCCCGTGCAGCAGCAGAGTCCCCGCAGCAAACGACAAACCTGCCCGAGCACCTTCCATGCCCCCAGATCCCTCCGTGCAGCCGCCACCTTGATTGTGACCGCACTCTCCAGCACATCCGACCGAATTGCAAACCGGCGAAGCCTCCCGCAGCCCCGTTGCCTTCAGACAAATCGACAGCCCCCGCAGCCATCTCCACCGCTATCCGGACTTCCCGACAAAATCAAGAAATCAGAACGACTGCCAGCCCTCGGACCTTTCAGTCGTCAGACAACCCCCACAAACACAACTGCGGGAACAGTAAAAAACGTAAGTATTGGGCCCGTTGCAATGGGTACGAGTATGATCCGGGCAACAAACAGTTCGATGCTCTGCCGCACCACGCACTTGCAATTATCCTTGAAAATCCTCGTCAATCCGGGGCGATGGCATCCGTGCCATAGAGAGTAGACTGGAGAAAGTTGAAAGTAGAAATCGCCCCGGCAGCACCTTGCGATTATTCGTGTCCACTCGTGTCCATTCGTGGTTCAAAAGACACCACTCTCAAAGTCCATCCAGAACAGATCTCAGGCTGGAAAGCCCGAGCTACATGAAATTCGTGACCAGTCGTGTTCATTCGTGGTTCAAAAAACATACCCTCACGAAGCCCCGCCAGAACAGATCTCGGGCTGGAAAGCCCGAGCTACATGAAATTCGTGACCAGTCGTGTTCATTCGTGGTTCAAAAAACACGCCTCACAAAGCCCCGTCAGAACAGATCTCGGGCTGGAAAGCCCGAGCT
>SXXK01000124.1 GCA_005791255.1 Planctomyces sp. | reverse complement strand
GTCTTCCCCGGTTCGGTAACTCCCGGCGTGCGAAATGCTGCCGGCATTTCAGGAATCAGCGTTTTGTTGTGGGGGCTGTCCCACGGTTCATCCATGTGAAATCGAATGTACAGATCAGGGTCCAGCACCTGCAGCAGATGGACTCGCCAGCTGAGACCTGCGGTTGATCCTTTAAATTTTTTCCAGTTCGGAAAACAGGCGTTTACGTCGTGAAAAGTTGAAAAGGCCTCAGCGACATCGGCCAGTGCCTGGGCCTCGTTAAACTCGGGTTGCGACTGTGCGGGACTGCGGAATTCGGCGGCGATGCTCTTAATAATCGTTTGCATGGTGGCCGACGTCAGGCTGGCGGGTCGGGCAATCTGCAGCTGAACCTCGTTCTGCTGCTGCCGGAAAGGCTGTGAACAGAGGTACCGAATGAGTTCCTGGAGCCCGGGTATGTCAGGCATGTCGGGCGATGGGTTTTCGGGAATCAGTTGCTGCATGACAGCAGTAAACTGAAGGAATTGTTCGGCTTTTTTCGTATCAGCGAAGACCACATTCAGTTCGAGAATGTTTTTGGCGGTTCCGGCAGTATCTGCTCGCAGTGTGAAATGTTCGCGGGGCGCAGCAGTGTCTGCGTCGGGCGGATTTTCTTCTGTGGGTTCGCGGAGTACGGTTCGCAGGCTGGTGAGATCACCCACGGCAACGAGGTCCGCGGTCGCCATTTGAGTTTCCAGCTGCTGACGCAGCGGTGAAGCTGCGGCTCGAGGTGCCAGCATCAGTTTCAGGCTGTCGTCACCGGAAATCAGCAGCGTACGATCGTCGGGGAATAGAGCGATGCTTTGTTTGTTGATGCGATACCCCTGCCGATCAGCAACCTGCTGTTCTGTGGCCTGCAGACTGCCAAGAATGCCGGCCAGAACTTTTTGCTGATCGATGGCTTCTGTGAATCGGACGAGCAGGGCCGGGGGAATTTGAGCCTGTTCGGGCAGCCAGGGAAGCGGCAGATGCCAATGGCCGTCATTGTGTCGGATCAGCCAGCGCCAGTGATCCAGGGTGACATTTGTGTTCAGGCTGGCGACGCCGCCATCGACCATGCAGACCGTGATTGTGTGCCGGTCAGCGGCGAATGAGCGGACGGGGTTCGCCATATCTGTTTTGACGCCGCCGGGTCTGGTCCAGATCTCGGCAGTGCCGGGTTCGGCCAGTACCGCAAGGATTGTTGAATCGGGACTGTCAGTAATGGAATCGAGCGTCGGAGGCTCGTTTCCGCCGAACAGCAGGCCTTCACCGAGCAGCACGTGGATGCTGGTTTTTCCAGCTGCTGCGATATCCGGGACTTTGAATACCTCAGGCATTTTTTCAATCAGGGTTTTGTTGTGTTCACTGTCCCAGGGCTCTTCAAGGCGGAACTGGCTGTACAGTTCCTGCTGCTCCAGATACGGCAGCAGGTGGACTCGCCAGCTAAGCCGACCTTTTGATTTGCCGAAGCCGTCGTCATCGGGGAAGAAGCCGTGTTCGTCATAGAATTCGTTCATGGCTGTCGCGACTGCCTGCATGTGCATGAATTCATCCACGGTGCTTTGTGCACTGCCGGTCTGCGGCTGGCGGAGCCGGGCAGTGGGCTGATCGAGTACGATCAGGAATTCAGAGATTTTCAGCGGATCCAGTCCCACGGTTTGGGTGGTGCACTGTGACAGCAGTTGCGGCAGGTCCGCAGCATCACTGGCCCGAAACAGTTCCTGCAGCCCGGGGGCAGTCAGCAGACGCTGCGGGCGGCCAGCAGCGGCCAGCAGGATTTCGTCAGGGACGTACCGCAGCAGCGGACTGCTGCTGGCTGCAGCGGGAGCTGTTTGCTGAGCGATTGCAGCGGTAACGCAGGAGAGTGTCGAGGCCAGCGTTACGAGTCGGAAACATGAGCGGACCATGGGAGTACTTTGCAGGGCAGGGCAGAGGGGCTGCAGCCGCGACATCTGCCGATGTGAGGTTGGTGCTGCGGAACGCTGCTGCATCCTACTGCTTTGGTGCCGGGGTGCAATTAGTGGACAGTGGTCGGATTTCGGTTTGGCGAGCCGCAGACGGGAGTCCGCGGGTGTGAGCACTGGCTCGCAGGATTCCGCTGATGTTTTCTGTGCCACGGATGAACACGCAGGTTCACGGATAATCGCGAGAAACTTTGTGTTTCGAGTCCGAGGACAGCAGGCTCTGCTTTTAGTTTCAGTTCGTTGCCAGCAGGATGGCGGTGAGCTGCGGCAGTGTGACTGCAGTGATGGCAGTATCCAGTGCAAACGTGTGTTCGCCGGGATGGACGACATACAGGTGATCCAGCATCAGATCCTGCTGGACGACTCGCATTGATTTCGTGGTTGCGGGGCGGTCCGTGAATTTGAATTCGACTCCCAGTCGGCGGTCGTTGTGAGACAGCAGCAGGTCCAGCTCGGCACCGCTGTGTGTGCCCCAGAAGTATGCGTCGCGGTTGCCGCAGATGTTCAGGATTTGCGCGAGGCAGAAGTCTTCCCACGAGGCTCCCGGTTTGAGGTGCGGTTGGAGTGCTTTGAGAATTCCGTGTCCCATCGCTGTCGCAGTCTGCGACTGTGTGGTGCCGGGCGGGCGTTGCCCAATTCTTCGCGATCCGGCAATCTTTCGATAAGTGCGTCGGAAATTGCGGAACCTGTTCCGCCGTTTGCGTATTCAGTTTGAGCAGTGCGGCGGCAAGTCCGGAATGTGTTTTGCACCTTTTCGCTTTCTCAAGGGCATGCAGTCATGGTTCGTCAGTTATTCAGCCTGTCGGGATTTTTGCGTTTGTTTGGGTTGCTGCTGCTGGCAACCTTTGCGTTGAGTGCTTTGCAGCCGCAGCCGTTTGATCCGGACCGCCCTGAGGCTCGGTCGCTGTTTGGCAGCAAACCGAAAAACGACTCGCGACCGCGAAGACTGCCGACGGCGCCGGTGGATGTTCCAGTGGAAACTGAAGTGGTGTCGACAGTCGTCGAGGCTGAACCGGTGGCTGATGCTCGGGCAGACGCCAGCAAAGAGACTCGGGCAGCGCAGTGATCGGCAGCAACTGAGTTATTCCGACGGAACGCGTTCAATGGCCTTGCGCAGCTCGGCTGGATCCATGTTTCGCTGCAGTTCGATGATGCTTCCGTAGCCTGCCGCGAGGACAGTTTCGCCGATCTGTCCCAGACATCGAACGGGGTCTTCCGGGTCATATTTCAGACCTGCGGGCTTCGTCCAGATTTCTGCCGTGTCCGGTCCGGCAGAGACGGCCAGTACGATTTTGGAAGGATCAGTCACCCCATCGAAAGAGTACGTGTCGTCAGCTCCGCAGATGGTGTCGGGACCGAGGAACACATGCAGGCTGGTCTTCCCCGGTTCGGTGACTGCGGGTGTGCGAAATGCCGTCGGCATTTCCGGAATCAGCGTTTTGTTGTGGGGGCTGTCCCACGGTTCATCCATGTGAAATCGAATGTACAGGTCGGGATCCAGCACCTGCAGCAGATGGACTCGCCAGCTTAACCCCGCTTTTGATCCCTTGAACTGTTTCCAGTTCGGAAAAAAGCCGTTCATCTCGTGAAAGGTTGAGAAGGTTTCCGCCAGGTCTGCCACGGCCTGCTGGTGAGACTGAGGCGAGGGTGTTTCGGGGCTGCGGAATTCACTGGCGAGATTTTTGAGGTCTGGCTGAAGTTTGGCCAACAGGGTATTGATGCTGACGGGGCGGGGTACCGTCAGGCTGACAACTCCATCCTTCCGGGTAAAAGTTGGAGCCTCGAGGAACTTCAGCAGAGTTGCTGCCAGCATTCCTGACCTCAGCAAGGCACCATGCCAGTCTATCTCATCAGGTGTTTGCTGCAGGAGCTCGAGGGTTTGGTTGATGAACTGGATGAAGCGATCGGCCTGATCGATGTCGTCGAAGGTGACTTTCAGTTCCAGCAGGTTGGGACTGCTGCCGGTGGCATCCAGCAGCAGGGTGAATTGGTTCTGCTGGATTACATGGGGTGTTGCTGGCTGGTCATCACTGGCGGGTTGTCTGAGTATTGTCTGGATGCCTGAGACATCTCCAACGGCAGCAAGCTCACCGGTGGTCAGCAGTTTTTCGAGTTGCCGTCGCAGTTCCGATGGTTTTGCTCGAGGTTCCAGCATCAGTTGCAGACTGTCTGCGCCGGAGATCAGCAGGGTGCGATTGTCCGGGAACACCGCTGTGCTGTCAGCATTGATGCGATAACCGGTCAGACCGGCAACTGGCTGCTGGGTAGCCTGCAGACTGCCCAGAATTCCGGTCAGAGTTTTCTGTGGATCGATGTCTTCGGTGAATCGGATCAGCAGCCCCGGGGGAATTTGAGATCCTCGGGGAAACCAGCGGAGGGGCAGTGTCCAGTGCCCGTCGGTATGTCGGAGCAGCCAGCGCCAGTATTCCGGTGTCTCGCTTCGGTTCAGGGTGAGCGTGTTGCCACTGGCCATGCAGACTGTGATTGCCTGCGAATCTCCGGCGAAGGAGCGGACCGGATCGTTCATGTCTGTTTGCAGTCCGCCCGGTTTCGTCCAGATATCAGCAGTTCCGGGGTCAGCCACCACGGCCAGAATGGTGGATTCCGGGCTGTCAGTGATGGAGTCCAGTGTTGGAGGTTCTGTTCCGCTGAACAGGGTGCCTTCACCTACAGGGATGTGAACGCTGGTTCGACCGGGTTCTTTGATGCCGGTGACTCGGAATACTTCCGGCATCTTTTCAATCAGTGTTTTGTTGTGATCGCTGTCCCAAGGTTCTTCGAGGCGGAACTCTTCGTACAGTTCCTGCCGTTCCAGATACGGAAGCAGGTGCACTCGCCAGCTGAGTTTGCCTTTGGATTTGCCGCAGCCGTCTTCATCCGGAAAGTAGCCATGTTCGTCATAAAACGAGATCATGGCCTGTCCGATGGACTGTTTGTCGATGAGTTCTTCCTGGCGGGTGCTGTGCCGGGAATTCTGCCGCTGGAGCAGCCTGACCGTGGGTTGATCGAGCAGGACCAGCAGTTGTTCAATTTTCAGCGGATCGAGTCCTGCGGCTTTGGTCATGGCCCTGCTGATCTGCTGCGGCAGGTCTTCGGCATCGATGGTTTTGAGAGTGGTCTGCAGCGATTCTGTGGTGAGCAATTGATGAGGGCGGACAGCGATGGCCAGCAGGATCTGGTCTGGGACGTATCGCACGAGTGGTGCAGCGTCGGCAGTGGCCGGCTGATTTGATGAACCGGAGGAATCTGGCTGCTGAGCCCCGACAATTGTGCTGCAGCAGAACGCGGTCATCAGCAGGTGCAGCCGAAGGAGCAGGCGAATCATGGTGAGTACTTTGCCGGGGGGCGGAGGGGACGACAGCAGCATTCTGGCTTTGTTGCCACAGTGCAGCAGGGCGCTGTCGCAACCTACCGGTTTGATGGTGGCGTGCAAGTTGCGGACTGTGTCGGCCGTGACAACGGCAACTGAAGCTGGCATGATTCCAAATTGTGTTATCGAATGCTGCGCCTGCAAGGGGACCTGGAATGGAATTGACAGACCCGGTGGAGATTTATGTACCGGCCTCCAATATTGAAGCACACCTGATCGAGGATTTGCTGCGGAGCCACAACATTGCTGCTGTGGCGGTTGATGATGTGTCCGCCGTGGGAACCTGGTGGGGTGGCAGTCTGCCGATGATTCATCATCCGGCGATTTTCGTGGATCGTCAGCATGCCGAGGCTGCTCGGGAGCTGCTGCGGGAATATGAAACGCAGAGGCAGCGGCAGAGACAGGCTGTGGCGGCAGGGGCCCCGATTGAGGTGACATGCGAGGCTTGCGGTGCGGTCAGCACGTTTGCTCCGGAACTCAACGGTACGACTCAGCAGTGTTCAGCCTGCCTCGCGTTTGTCGACGTGGGCGAGCTGGACTGGCCCTTGGATGTGGGTGAGCCTGAGGATGCTGAACCGGATCAGGATGGTGCGGGTGAGCCGTAGGAGGCCGTGATGATCACCTCATCGTAGCCGCGAATTCCGGCAGCAGTTCACTGAGGATTTCGCGGATGTTCTGCCGGTCTGTGGCGGACAGGTGTGAGTAGCGGGGGGCGGGAGTGGGTTCGGTCAGGACGTTCTGCAGCCTGGTCAGGACTGCGGATTTCATTTCCGGGTGCAGGGCCTGGAATGCCGGAGACAGAATCAGATAGCTGCAGGGGTAGCGAAACATGCGGGTCTGCATGTCGAGATCCCGCAGTGAGCGTCCCTGGCTGTCACGGGGGCCGGTGGCAGCAAAGTGTTCAGCGAAACCTGAGGTTCCGGTCATTCTGGCGGTCAGCGGGGCTTCATCACAGAGCAGCAGGGCTTCCACCAGTTTGTCGGCGGCGCTGCTGATGCGACGGGTGGTGCTTTCAAGGCGGGTGCCGGCAGGATTCTGCAGGGCAGCGTTCATGGTGGTTTCGTAGTGCAGAGCTTCGCGGACTGCAAAGCTGGCGCGGGTGATGCGGTTGTGCACGAGTATTTGATGTTCAAGAATCATCAGGGCCACGATATCACTGTGCCCGGTGAGGTAGCGACTGGTGGGAAACAGGTCTGTCAGCGAGGTGCGGTTGAGGCCTTTGGTGTTGTCCAGTGGTCCGTTGGCTTCTGCTTCGGTGACGATCAGATTGCCCAGATGTTTTTGGTTGCCGTGGGTTCCGGTCACGTACCAGCCGCCCCAGCGGTCGGGTACGGGAGTGGTGTGATTGACGTTGCGACTGCCGGCGGACAACAGTGGCTGGCCGCTGCGATCGGTCAGCAGGGAGCGGGCGAGGTGTCCGGGTACGCCGTCGGTGCGGGAGGAGCTGTGGCAGACGAGACAGTTGTCGGTGTTCCGGACGAAGGCGGGGGCGGGGCCGGAATCCTGCTGGCTGAGTGTGTAGAACACGGTTCCCAGCAGCGGGTCGACAGCCGACAGTTCCAGTACATCACCCTGCTGGCAGAATCCGAGGTAGACGTCATCATTGAAGTAGAGGGCGCGGGGAGTTCGTGGCGAGATGCGTCGCAGCTGCAGGCTGGTTTTGGAAAACACCAGAGACTGGGACTGCACGGGAATTTGCAGTTCGTGCAGCACAGATTTCAGGTAGCCGAATTCGGGGTCCCAGGTGAGTTGTGACTGCTGGTTCTGTAAGCGTTGCTGCAGGCGACTGACGGCGTTATCGGGAGTTGAGCGGCTGTATTCGATTGGCGGATCTTCGAAGTCGTCCTGCGCCGGCAGCGGGCCGGAGGTCTGGCAGAGCAGGCTGAGCAGCAGGAACAGTGTTCTGCGACAGGTCATGAGAATGCTCCGCGGGGCAGGACAGCACTTTCAGGTCAGGATCGGCGAAATAAAATCGGATTGCAAGATCCGATTTGTCTGTGTGGGAGTGTTTTCCGGGGAATTCGTGCTGGTGGGTGTGCATTGTGCAGAAATTCGCGGGCGTTGGAAATCGCCTGAGTTGACTGTCCGGTGCTGGTTTGCAAGGCTGCGGGGGTGCTGTGAGCTGTCTGGGCAGAGAGGTTGGCTCTGAAGTGGCAGACGTGGGTCTTCAGCGTGAGGAATGTTCGAACTGCGTTGTGTGTTTTGGGGGGATTCGATGAGACTTTGCGTGGTAAGTGTGTTTATGGCTGGGATGGCGGGCTTGTTTTGGGGTGGTGCGGTGCGTGCTGAGCTGAAGAACGGTGAGACAGTCGTATTTCTGGGTGATTCGATTACTCAGGCGGGTGCTGGCGAGACGGGGTACGTGACGTTGTTCCGTCGGACGCTCGAGGCGACTCGACCGGATTCCGGGATTCGCGTGATTGGCGCCGGGATCAGTGGCAATCGGGTGCCTGATTTGCAGCAGCGTCTGGATCGGGATGTGTTGTCGCACAAGCCGTCGGTGGTGGTGATCTACATTGGCATCAACGACGTGTGGCATTCGAAGACTGGCCGGGGGACTCCGGCGGACGCGTATGAAGCGGGCCTGCGGGAGCTGGTGCAGCGTTGTCGTGCCGGTGGGGCGCGTGTGGTACTGTGTACTCCCAGTGTGATCGGCGAGAAGACCGACGGGAAGAACGAGCTGGACGGGCTGCTGGATCAGTATTGCGGGATCAGCCGGAAGGTGGCTGCCGAGACTGAGTCAGCGCTGGTGGATTTGCGGGCTGCCTTTCTGGGGTATCTGCGGGAGTACAACACAGCGAATGCGGAGCAGGGAGTGCTGACGACGGACGGGGTGCATCTGAACGAAGCGGGGAATCGTTTTGTCTCGGTGCGGATGCTGGAGGGAGTTGGAGAGATTGCTGCGAAAAAGCGGGTTTTGCGGCACGTGGTGCTGTTTCGGTACAAGCCTGAGGTGACAGCGGCGCAGCTGGACGAGATCAACCGGGCTTTTCAGGATCTGCAGCGGCAGATTCCGGAGGTGCGGGATTTCGAGCGTGGGATCAACAACAGTCCGGAGGGGCTGGCGAAAGGGTTTACTCACGGTTATCTGATCACATTTGGGTCAGAGGCTGACCGTGATGCGTATCTGCCTCACCCGGCTCATAAGAAATTCGTGGAAATGCTGGGTGGCAAGCTGGAAGAGCCGTTTGTTTTCGACTACTGGACGGTGGAGTAGTCCTTCCGAATTCAGCATACAGGCAAACACAGCCTTTTCCTGACAGGCCTGGGGCAGTAGAATCCGGGGCTTCGGTCCCGGAGTTTCACCGGCAAACAAGGAATCAGCAATGCAGGTTTCCATCACCTGTCGACACGGCCAGATCCGTCAGGATCTTCGCGACTACATTACTCAGAAGTCAGAAAAGCTGCTGCGGTACCTGGATACTGTCAGTGAGATTGACGTGACACTGGAGTTTGAGGGGGCGCGTGTTGACGTTGAAATGCTTGTGGAGATTGAGGGATATCACAGTATTGTGACGCATGTGGAGGGCGAGGATTCTCGGGTGACCTTCGATAAGGCTTTGCACAAGATGGAGCATCAGGTGCACAAGTACAAAGAGAAGCACCGGGATCGTCGGCATGCCACATCCGTCTCTGACGCGGCTCGAGCGGCGGAAGAGAAGGGCGAATCGGCTGGCTGAAATTTATCGGCAGTGGTCTGATAACGGAGTGTTTTGTCGGGCCGGCTGTTCTGCCGTGTAGTCTTATTTCCCTGTTGGGTCTCCGGCGGGGTCTGCGTTTATCTCTGGAACAGAACGATCATGAAACTGACTGAGTTTGTCATTAAGGAAGCGATCCTGCCAACTCTGAAGGCCACCAGCAAAGAGGCGGTCATTCGCGAGATGGTGGCCAGTCTGAAGGCTTCGGGAACGATCAGTGCCGAGCATGAAGAGGCGGTGATTGCGGCGATTCTGAAGCGTGAAGAGCTGGGATCAACGGGGATTGGCAACGGCGTTGCTGTGCCGCACACGAAGCACGCTTCGGTCGAGAAGCTGTCAGCGACCGTTGCGATTTCGCAGGCTGGCGTGGATTTTGCCAGTCTGGACGGTGAGGACGTCTTCATTCTGTTTATGGTGGTATCGCCTCCGGATCGTCCGGGCGATCATCTGCGTGGTCTTGAGAATATTTCGCGTCATTTGCGCAGTCCGGACTTCTGCAAGTTTCTGCGGCAGTCATCGAATACGGTTGACATTTGGGATCTGCTGGTTGAGCGTGACGAGTCTGAGCGTGAATCCTGAAGGGACAAGCGTGCAGCGGTTTGCTGTGTAATTCTTGCTTTGCTTTGTGAGTGATTCATGACAGAGCTGGTGCAGACTGTGCGCCGCGAGGTGACGCTGACGATCGAGAACGGTCTGCATTTACAGCCGATTTCTCAGATCGTCCGCTGCGCCCAGTCGTTTGCTGCAGCGGTGACCGTGCTGCACGGCGGAAAGCGTGCCGATGCGAAATCGGCTTTCGATCTGATGTTGCTGGGTGCCGAATGCGGTGCGCGGATGACGGTTGAGGCCAGTGGTGCGGACGCCTCAGCGGCACTGGCTGCGATCGAGGCCCTGTTTGAAAGTGGCTTTGGTTCGCTGGAGGCCGCGGGGCACTGATCGTTCGTTACAATCGCTGCGACCCGCAGGGTCCACCCAATCCCCTTTTTCCTCGAATTTTGCTGTTCTTTCCCGGCGAGCAGGCAGGCTGCTCAATTTCTGATGCACTATTGTAGGGTGATATCTATCACCCCATGTGAAGATTCATTGTCTTCCACAATTGGTGCATTTACGTTATGTCTTCTGAGACAATCGCTGCCCGCCCCGATTGCTGCCCCGATCTGCTCCGCAGACGCTCCGAAGAAGCTGTCTCGGCTTCGATTCATCACGCCGCTCTGGCCCAGCAATATCTCACGCTGGCTCAGAAATTTACGGCCCTTGCCGAGCATGTGGCGGGCGGTGTGGACGGTCTGCAGCAGGTTGCCGTGCAGCTTGAGCGTGAGGCCTGTTCACCGGACGCTGCTCCGGCGGTGGTGCCACCTGTCCGGATGCCGCCGCAGTCGCCACCGGCGAACTCCGGACCGCGGCAGATCTTTCCACCGATAACTCAGCCACCGATAACTCGGCCACCGATAACTCAGCCACCGATCAGCCAGTCATTGATAGGCCAGCCGGCGGCAAGCCAGGTGCCGACACCGCAGGCACCGACGACTCGCCAGGTTCCCGCGGAATTTCATGCTCCGCCGGCGCGAGTTCCTTTGCAGGAGCTGTCACAGGCTGAACAGCAGGTGCGGGGCGCGGTCACCCAGCATGGGGTTCAGCCCGGAGTGCAACCCGAAGGCCAGCCCGGTCGACAGCCTCGCGAGAAGTCACTGCCAAAGCCTGCGATGCGGCGAGTGCAGCGACGATTTTCGCTGCGATCTTTTCTGGAACGTGTGCGGCTGGCGGGCACTGAGCAGGCGGGGCGAGTGAGGGTGACGGCGCATGCCGCGGATCTGCGTCCGAGGCTGCGCAAGGCTTCTGAGGAGCTGGTGGAAAGTTTGCGGCAGGGGCGTCGACCGGCGTCGATCAGTTCGGTGATTACATCGCTGGCCGTGCTCCTGATGGCTCTTGGGCGGATGGAGTTTACCGAGGAGCTGCCATTGCCGCCGCTGTCGGCCAGTTTCAGTGGTTCGGAGGATGCCGAGGATCCGGCCGAGGTGCTGGACATGCCTTTGGAAATGCCCGGCGAACAGCAGCTGCAGCCGACTGATCAGCCCGTGGAAACGCCTCCGCCGGAGCTGGCGGAAACCGTTCCGCCACCTGATTCATTGCCGGAGCCTGAGGTGGACCTGCAGGTGCCGGAGTCTGAAGAGCCGGCGGCAGAGCCTGTCGCAGAGGCTCCGGCACTGCCGGAATCACCGGTGGGTACGGCCCCCGCGGTCAGCAAATCCGCCGGGGCGGCTCTGGCGGAATCGCGTTCGGGGGCAGCGCGGCAGCAGATGCTGATGAAGTATGGCGGTACCGCTGGCAGTGAATCGGCAGTCAGCAGGGCTCTGGAGTGGCTGGCGGGGCGGCAGCGTCCCGACGGCAGCTGGGATTTTGCTGATGTGGGGCCCTGCAGCAGTCCGGGGAAGATCAGCAACCCGATTGGCGGGACGGCTTATGCCCTGCTGCCGTTTCTGGCCGCCGGGAATACTCACAAAGTCGGTCAGTGGAAACCGCAGGTGCAGGCGGGTCTGCAGTATTTGACTCGAGTGGGCATCAGCGTGCCGGCTGGTTATGACCTGCGGGGGGTCCTGAATCAGCGGGATGATGATCCGGAGCCCAATTATGCGTACTACGTGCAGGGGGCTGCAGTGCTGGCGCTGTGTGAAGCCTACGGAATGACGGGCGACCGACAGTTGCGACCGGTGTGTGAGGCTGCGGTACGGTTTCTGGTGAATTCGCAGGATCCGCGTGGTGGCGGCTGGCGGTACGTGCCGCAGCAGGCCGGGTCGACGTCCTGCACGGCGATTCAGGTAATGGCACTGAAGGCGGCTGAGAAGGCGGGGATTGCGATTCCCGATGCAGTCTGGCGTGGTGTGGGGCTGTATCTGGACAGTGTTGCGGTGGACGGTGAGGGGCGTTACGGGTATGAGGTGCAGAAACGCACGTACGAGGGTTCGGTGACGGCAATGGCGCTGCTCAGTCGCATGTACCTCGGCTGTCAGCGTGACGAGAAGGATCTGCGCAAGGGTGTGATGCTGCTGGACAAAAAGGGGCCTTACGACAATCTGTACTACTGCTACTTTGCGACGCAGGTGCTGCGCAACTGGGGTGGTGAGCCCTGGGAACGCTGGAATGGTCGACTGCGGGATGATCTGGTGTCGTGGCAGGAGCAGTCCGGGGATGCGGCGGGCAGCTGGGCACCGCGTGATCGTTCAGACTACAGTGTCAGTGGCGGACGGCTGCTGACAACGTGTCTGGCCACATTGACTCTGGAGGTGTATTACCGGTATCAGCCGTTGCTGGCGGAGGAACTGGTGATCACCGTTGAATGATCGGGTGTCGGGTGTCGGGTGCTGTGCCGGGGAAATTCCCGGATCCGGGACGGCGGGGGTCGGAAAGTGTTCGATTTCTGTGGAAACCTCCCGTGACTGCTCGAATTCCTCAAGCCTTCTGCGAAACTTCTTCGGTTTTCGGCTCGAACATTCCGAACATCAACGCTACACTCCGCGATTCGAATTCCGGCTGGACCAGCAGCTGTTCATATGGACAGTATTGGTTCTTTGTGCCGGTGAGTTGCTCTGGAAGGTTGTTTTGGCACGTTGTGTCCCGGTCATGTGGACTGGTTGAAGGGTGTTTGACTCATGTTTGCTGTGATTGAAGACGGTAATCGTCAGCATCGGGTAGAGCGGGGCTCGTTCCTTTCCATCGACTACCGTGAAGGCATTGCCGAAGGGTCAGAGATTACTTTTGACCGAGTGTTGCTGGCCAACGGTGGTGGCCCCAGCGTTATTGGTGCTCCTTTGATCGAAGGTGCAACTGTGACCGGGCAGGTGAAGATTGCGACTGAGAAGGGACCAAAGCTTGAGATTCAGCGACTGCGTCGTCGCAAGAATTCTCGTCGGCACACAGGTCACCGCCAGAAGCATACTCGTGTACAGATCACGGGTATTTCGGTTCCGGGGCTGCAGGTTGTGGCTCCGGCTGAGCCAGCCTGATTCTGTCCGGCGATCGCACTGATTTCGTACTGTGTCTGTTGCCGAGGATTCATCCGGTTCAGTGCACGCGCACATTGATTCATGGGCGAGCTGTCTTTTGGGGCAGCTCGCCTTTTTGCTGCGCGCTGGATTGTTTGTGTTTTAGAAGTGCCTGACTTCCCAAATTTCGCAGTGGCCTTCTTTTCGGCCCCGCTGTAGGCTGGGTGTCAATCCGGAAAACCGCATGTTTCTGAAGAAGAAACCTATGAATTCAGCTCAATTTGTTCGGACGGGGTGTTTGTTGCTGCTGGTGCTTTTGGCTGCTGCAGGTTGTGGTCGGGACAGTGTGCCGGCAGCGTCGGCCTCCGGGGATGCAGCTGCGGCTGCCGCACCTCCGGCCCTGGTTCGTACGGAAGAGATTCGCGAGGAGCCTGTGGCTCCTGAATTTCGGGCGACTGGCAACGTGCGTCCGCGTCATTTTAGTGTGGTGGCCTCGGGTGCTGACGGCGTGGTGGCTGAGTATCCGGTTGAGGTGGGTGAGTTTGTTGCGGCGGGAACTTTGCTCTCAAAGTTGCGGATGGAGTCGACGGATCTGGAGTTGCAGGAGCAGGAGGCATTGACGGCGGCGCGAGCTGCCGAGCTGGCGGAACTTCAGACGCCTCGGAAGGAGGACGTCGAGGAGGCTCAGGCGCGGGTGCAGGCGTTGCAGGTGACGCTTTCGAATGCTGAGCGTCGATTGGAGGAATTGCGGGCGCTCATTCGCCGCGGCGCTTCGACTCAGTCTGAACTGCGTGATGCGGAGGATGCGTTTGATTCTGCTGAGCAGAATCTGCTGGCGGCTCGTGCGGCCTTTCAGCGGACAGCCTCGGGTGCGCGAGCTGAGCAGAAGCTGCAGGCGCAGTCGATGCTGGAGTCTCAGCAGAAGCATGTGGAGTATTTGCGTGCTGAGCGAGAGAAGCGTCTGACGAAGGCGCCGTTTGACGGTTTTGTGGTGGAGGAGCACACCTATGTGGGGCAGTGGCTTTCGAAGGGAGCTCCGGTGCTGACTCTGGCTCGTCTTGACGAGGTTGAGGTGGAGGTGCAGATTGATCAGCAGTACATCGATCAGGTGTCAGCGGGTCGCGAAGTCAGTCTGCGGATCAGCGGCAGTGGTGTGTCGGCCGGCGATCGGGCAGTGGATGGTGTGCGGGAGTGGACGGGGCAGGTGGCTGCCGTTGTACCGCGCAGCAACTGGGAGAAGGGTTCGCGCAGTTTTCCGGTGATCATTCGGGTTCGCAATGAGATTGATCTGAGCACCAGTCCGCCGACTCCGGCGCTGCGTGAGGGGATGATGGCGGAGGCGGCATTTCGGGGTGTTTCAGTGAAAGCACTCCTGGTGCCCAAGGATTCGGTGGTGCGTACGTCGCGGGGCGCTTTTGTGTTTGTGGTGAATCCGGCGGAGGCGGGCAAGCCGGTGAGTGTTCGGCAGGTGATGGTGACGCTGGGTCTGGGGACGGGGTTGCGGATTCAGGTTCAGGGCGAGTCACTGGCTGCTGGTCAGCAGGTGGTGACGGAGGGTGCGGAGCGACTGCGAGCGTTTCAGACGGTGACAGTGATGGCGGCAGCTTCCGGTGAAGCGGCAGCAGCGGGCAGCGCGGAAGCTGCTCCGCGGTGATTTGTGCCGCCTGTCGAGTCATGGCGTGGGGCGCAGCGAGTAAACTCAGTGCAGCAGACGGGTTGGGTGGGTTATGGATCTGATTCGATTTTCCATAGAGAATCCGGTGAAGCTGACGGTGGGTGTCATCTTGGCGCTGCTGTTTGGCGGGATTGCCTATCGGGCGACGCCGGTGCAGCTGACACCGGACGTGACGGAGCCGGAGATTACGATTTCGACGGTCTGGCCCGGTGCCAGTGCTCAGGAGGTTGAGAAGGAGATTGTGGACGAGCAGGAGGAGCAGTTGAAGAGTGTGGAGGGGCTGGAGGAGTTTCGGAGTGAGAGTTCGGATTCGATGGGGATGATCACTCTGAAGTTCGGCGTGGGCACCGACCTTGGAGATGCTCGAGCGCGGGTTGCGGAGAAGCTCAATCAGGTTCCGAATTATCCACCGGATGCTCGTGAGCCTGTGATATCGACGGCGAATTCCGGGACGAAGGCGATTGCCTGGTTTATTCTGAAACCGATTCCTCCGAGTCGCGAGGACCTGCGCAATCTGATTGCGCAGGATCCGGCTCTCAGGCAGCCGCTGGAAGCTTTGATGGCGGAGCCTGGGCCGATCAGTCTGCCGAAGGTGAATTTGCTGTCGGAGCAATATCCGGTGCTGCGGGTGTTTACGGAGGGCCGCAACAATCCGGCACTGATGCGAAAATTTGCGGAAGAGTATATTGAGGCGGAATTCGAGCGTATTGGGGGGATTGCGAACGCGAATGTGTTTGGCGGTCAGGAGCAGGAGTTTCGTGTGGAGGTGCATCCGCCACGACTGGCGGCGCTGGGGATCACGATTGATGATCTGCGAGCCGCATTGTCGGCGCAGAATCAGAACGTTTCTGCGGGCGACATTCCGGAGGGCAAGCAGCGGAATGTGGTGCGAACTCTGGGGCAGTTCACCAGTCCTGAGCAGGTGGGTGAGACAATCATCACGACTCGCGATAATGCTCCGGTGCGAGTTCGCGACGTGGCGGAAGTTGGCGTGGCCTACAAGAAGCCGGACGGTGTGGTGCGGCAGATGGGATTGAACGCGCTGGCGGTCAATGCTCAGCAGGCTCCGAACACAAACGTCAAGGAGATCATCGGTCCGCCGCGGAGTGAGCTGGATCTGAATCGCGACGGTGAGATTTCGCCGCTGGAGCTTGCCGAGTGTACTCGAATTTACGGCCGCAATCTGCGGATTGCCTGTGAGGAGCTGAACCAGGGGATTCTGGCGACGAAGGGCCTGTATATGGAGCAGGTCTATGACGAGACGGTCTATCTGGATTCTGCGACGGCTTTGGTGGAAAGCAACGTGTATTCCGGTGGTGCACTGGCGGTGGTGATTCTGCTGTTGTTTCTGAAGAGTCTGCGGACGGTGCTGATTATTGGACTGTCGATTCCGATCAGTGTGATTGCGACGTTCATTTTCATGAAGTTATTTGGTCGCAGCATCAATGTGATCAGTCTGGCTGGGATGGCGTTTGCGGTGGGGATGGTGGCGGACAATGCGATCACAGTGCTGGAGAATATTTTTCGGCACTATCAGATGGGCAAGTCTCCTCGAGAGGCAGCGATCCAGGGGACTCAGGAGGTCTGGGGTGCGGTGCTGGCGGCGACTTTGACGATGATTGTGGTGTTTGTGCCGGTGATCTTTGTGCAGGGTCAGGCGGGGCAGTTGTTCCGGGACATCTCGCTGGCAATTGCCTGTTCTGTGGGGATCTCGCTGATTGTCAGTATTACGGTGATTCCGGCGGCGTCGGTCTGGCTGCTGGGTGGGCTGAAGCTGGAGTCGCTGGATTATGACATGAGTTTTGGTCCGACGGGTCTGTTTGGTCTGGTGCGGATCAGTCACTGGCTGAACGAGCGTCTGGCGGCCGGCATGAAGCGACTGATGTCGGCTCGCGGCAGCTGGCTGTGGCGATTGCTGGTGGTGGTGTTATTCAGTGCGGGCAGTGTGTGGGCGAGTCTGCTGTTGTGGCCGGCGACGGAGTATCTGCCGAACGGGAATCGCAATCTGGTGATTGCCATCCTGTTGCCTCCGCCGGGCTACAACATTGATCAGATGATTTCTCTGGGGAACAACATTGAGCGTCAGTTGGCGCCTTACTGGACAGGCGAGGCGGCTCCGGGAAGTCCGCGGATCAACGACTTCTTCTTTGTAGCTCGCGGGCGCATGCTGTTTCTGGGTGCGAAGGCGGTTGATGAACTGCGTGCGGGTGAGTTGATTCCGGTACTGGCTCGGGCGGCCGGTTCGCAGCCTGGTGTGATCCCGATTGTCAGTCAGTCCAGTCTGTTTGACAGTGGATTGACGGGTGGCCGTTCGATTGATCTGGAGATCACGGGGCCGGATCTGGAGGAACTGGTGCAGGAGGCGCAGAAGGCCTTCGGGCTGAGCATGGCGGCGTTTCCGATGACTGAGGGCAACCAGCTGCGACCGATTCCCGGACTGGATCTGTCCAGTCCGGAGCTGCACGTGGTACCTCGGCCGGAGGCGTGTGCGGAGCTGGGAGTCACGACGGCGTCACTGGGTTATGCCGTGAATGCTCTGGTGGACGGTGCATTTGCGGGTGAGTATCGGCATGAGGGGCGAAACATTGATCTGGTGATCTGCGGTGCTGCGGACTTTGCAGCGCATTCGCATGATCTGGATAATCTGCCGATCAGAACTCCGAGCGGTCAGACGGTGCGGTTGTCGGCGGTTGCGGATGTGCTGCTGAGTCGTGGACCGGAGCAGGTGAATCATTCTGAGCGTCAGCGTTCGATTACGATCCAGCTGACTCCGGCGCCGGGGATTCCGCTGGAAGCTGCCATGGTGAAGATGAACGAGAGTGTGCAGAAGGTGCTGATGGAGAGTCCGCGATTTCAGAGTGGTTTGTACCAGATGCGACTGGCGGGTACTGCGGACAAGCTGGCGGATACGTGGTATGACCTGAAGTGGAATCTGCTGCTGGCTTTGCTGCTGAGTTATCTGCTGATGGCGGCCTTGTTTGAGTCGTTTTTGTATCCGCTGGTGGTGATGATCAGTGTGGCGCTGGCTCTGGTGGGTGGTCTGGGCGGGCTGCGGGTGATGAATATCTTTCAGATGCAGTCTCTGGATATGCTGACGATGCTGGGTTTTGTGATTCTGATCGGGACGGTTGCGAACAACGCGATTCTGATTGTGCATCAGGCGTTGAATTACATGCGTGACGAGGGGATGCCTCCGGTGGAGGCGGTCTGCGAGACCGTGAGGACTCGCATGCGTCCGATTGTGATGAGCACATTATCGACGGTCCTGGGGATGCTGCCGCTGGTGGTACCGTTGCCGATTTATGCTGACGGGGCGTGGGTTTGGAGCGTGGGTGCTGGCAGCGAGCTGTACCAGGGCCTGGGGGCTGTGGTTCTGGGGGGAATGGTCGTTTCCACGGTCTTTACGCTGATACTGATTCCGGCGGGTTTCAGTCTGGTGATGGACGCGCGAGTCCAGGCAGCGCGGATCGTGGCGGCGGTGCGAGGTCGTTTGCGGGGGGTGTCCGGAGGGCGTGCGACGGCATCCGGGAAGGCGTGAGCACCGGCTGGCGGAATCCGCAGGCGTCTCAAACCCGGCAATTTCTCGACTTTTGGCCAGTTCTGCCCTGGTTGTCAGATGTTTTGAATTCCGCGGAATGCAAGTTTAGGATACGGCTGCACCCTGGTCGATCACAGGGAGCAGTTATGGTTTTCGACGCTGTTTGTACTCAGGCAATCAGGATATCAATTTCATGCTGACGATTCCCGTTTCCGGAGCTCTGGATTTCCTCTCACTGGGTGCGTTGATTCATCGGCTGGATCCGGGAGTGATTCCGTTTCGCAAGGCCAGCCAGTGTTCGATTCATGTCAGCGGTGGTGAATTCAACTGTGCGGCGAATCTGGCGGACTGTTTTCGACTGAAGACTGGTATCGCGACGGCGATGGTTGACTATCCGATTGGCGAGTTGATCGGCGAGCGTGTGCGTGCGATGGGGGTGCAGCCGTTCTACAAACGGTTCGCGCATGACGGTGTTCGCGGGCCGAACATGGCGACGGTTTACAGCGATCAGGGCCACGGTGTGAGGGCTCCGATTGTTTTCTACAACCGCAGCAACGAAGCGGCCGGCATGCTGAAACCAGGCGATTTCAACTGGTCAGAGATCTTTGCGGGTGGTGTGCGCTGGTTCCATAGTGGCGGCATCTTTGCGGCTCTCTCCGCAACGACTCCGGAATTGATCATTGAGGGCATGAAGGCCGCGAAGGCTGCCGGTGCGGTGACTTCGTTCGACCTGAATTATCGGGCCAAGCTGTGGCAGGTCAGTGGGGGTCTGGATAAGGCTCAGGAAACGCTGAACCGCATTGTTGAGCACGTGGACGTACTTGTGGGGAACGAAGAAGACCTGCAGAAGGGGCTGGGTCTGACGGGTCAGGACGTGGAGTCTCACAGCAAGCTCGACCCGGGAGCCTTTCTGGGCATGATGGAGGAAGTTGCCAACAAACTGCCGAACGTCAAAGCTGTGGCGACGACGCTGCGTGAAGTGCACTCCACCAACCGCCACTCCTGGAGCGCTGTGCTTTGGCTGGAAGGTCAAACATACCAGGCGAAGACGATTGAACTGGATGTGATTGACCGGATTGGTGGTGGTGATGGTTTTGCTTCGGGCCTGATTTACGGGCTGTTGGCGGGTAAGGATCCGCAGACGGCACTGAATCTCGGCTGGGCCCACGGGGCCCTGCTGACGACTTATCCGGGCGACACCACCATGGCGACCATCAAAGAGGTGGAAGCTGTTGCTTCGGGCGGGTCTGCTCGCGTTCAGCGCTAAGTCTTCAGCTTCGGCTGATGAGCATGTGAATTCATCGGACTTTCTGTTTTCTGCGTGGCGACGTTCTCACCGGATCGGTCACGCGGTTTTTTTGCCAGAGGCTGCAAGACGCGATGTCAAAGCACGATATTGGACTGATTGGTCTGGCCGTCATGGGTCAGAACCTGGTCATGAATATGGCCAACAAGGGTTTTTCTGTCGGTGTCTACAATCGCACCACCGAGACGACTCACGAGTTCCTGCAGGGACTTGGCAGTCGTCCGGCGGGGGTGGTGGAGCCTGGTGCGGCGGACCGTATTCAGGGTTATGATACTCTGCAGGACTTCGTCGGCAGTCTGGCATCGCCGCGTCGGGTGATGATTATGGTCAAAGCCGGCAGCCCGGTGGATGCTGTGATTGATCAGCTCAAGCCGCTGCTGGCTCCCGGTGACATCATCATTGATGGTGGCAATGCCGACTATGTGGATACGAATCGTCGTCACAAGCAGCTGGCGGCCGAGGGCTTTCGGTTTATCGGCACGGGTGTTTCCGGTGGTGAAGAGGGGGCCTTGAAGGGGCCCAGCATCATGCCGGGCGGGCATCCTGAAGCGTGGCCGTTTGTTAAGGACGTATTCCAGAAGATCAGTGCCAAGGTTGGACCGAACAACGACATTCCCTGCTGTGACTGGGTGGGTGAGGCGGGAGCCGGTCACTATGAGAAGATGGTTCACACCGGAATTGAGTACGGCGACATGCAGCTGATCTGCGAAGCCTACTACATTCTGAAGTATGGCGTGGGGCTGTCGAATGCTGAACTGTACGAGGTATTCCGGGAGTGGAACGAGGGTGAGCTGGAGAGCTACCTCATCGAGATTACTCGGGATATCTTCACGGTGAAGGACAAAGAAACCGGAGCGGATCTGGTGGATCTGATTCTGGACACGGCCGGCCAGAAGGGGACTGGCAAGTGGATGAGCCAGCACGCTCTTGACCTTGGGGTGCCGACGACCCTGATTACCGAAGCCGTGTTTGCTCGCTGCCTGTCTGCTCAGAAGGATGCTCGAGTGCGGGCGGAGGCAGTGTTGTCGGGGCCGGACGCCACGTTCACCGGGGATCGCAGTCAGTTTGTCAGCGACGTGCGACAGGCGCTGTATGCGTCAAAGCTCTGCAGTTATGCTCAGGGTTATGTGCAACTGGATGCTGCGGCGAAGGAGTTTGGCTGGAAATTGCAGAACGGTCCGATTGCCCTGTTGTGGCGTGGTGGCTGCATTATTCGATCGCGGTTTCTGGAGGACATCAAAAAGGCGTTCGACAAGAATCCGACTCTGGAAAATCTGCTGCTGGATGACTTCTTTCGATCAGCGATCGAGAAGGCTCAGCCGGCCTGGCGTCGGGTGGTTTCTACGGCAATCCAGCTGGGTTTGCCTGTTCCCGGCTTTTCGGCCGCACTGACCTATTACGACGGTTATCGTCGTGGTCGTTTGCCGGCGAATCTGCTGCAGGCTCAGCGCGACTACGTCGGTGCTCATACTGACGAGCGACTGGACAAGCCGCGTGGAGAGAAGTTCCACACGGATTGGATTCGTGAGCGTCGTTTGTCGTAGGTTTGCTGCTGCCGACGCCGGCAAATCGAGAACAGGAAAGTCCCGAGGTCTTCCGGCAATGGAATTCCTCGGGATTTTTTATGCCCGGAGGACTGTCAACACTGGGACTTGGCAGGAAATGTAGCACAGGCTACAATTGTTGGCAGAGGCCTGATTCGTT